>NZ_JAFREK010000045.1:0-22581 GCF_017377535.1 Faecalibacterium sp. Marseille-Q4137 | reverse complement strand
ACTCGCTACCTCCACCTTGGCAAGGTGGCGCTCTACCAGATGAGCTACGGCCGCACATTTCATGTGGTCTGCCGGGGTTTCGCTCCCGGCGACGTTGGCTATTATAGCGTAAAACGCAGGCTTTGTCAACAACAAATTTCCAAAAAATCAGACTTTTTGCAAAACACGCCTGCCTGCGCCTGTTTTCCGAAACCAAAGCCGAAACCGGAATGAAACCGAAATGTTTCAGCTTTGCGGCGGCAGACACAAAGAAAATTCGGTTGCGTTCCCTTCTTAAAGAGGTTATAATAAACTTGTCAAAAAGTTGCACAAAAACACGTCTGCTGTGCCGCGCGGGCGGGCAGACGTGTTTTTGTGCCGAGATTTTGCCAGAAAAAGGAGCAACCGCAATGTACAAGATCACTGAAAAGGTCGCGCTGAACCCCACCGTGACAAAGATGGTCATTGAAGCCCCGCTCATTGCCAAAAAGGCAAAGCCGGGCCAGTTCATCATTGTGCGCCCGTTTGAGGACAGCGAGCGCATCCCCCTGACCGTGGCCGGTTACGACCGTGAAAAGGGTACTGTGGATATCATTTTCCAGATCGTGGGCGGCACCACCATGGAGCTGAACAGCCTGAACGCAGGCGACAGCGTCCATGACTTTGTGGGCCCCTTGGGCCGCGCCACCGAGACCGAGGGCCTGAAAAAGGTCTGTGTTGTCGGCGGCGGCGTGGGCTGCGCCATCGCCCTGCCCATTGCCAAGGAGCTGCACGACCAGGGCTGCACCGTCCACAGCGTCATCGGCTTCCGCAATAAGGATCTGCTCATCCTCGAGGACGAGTTCAACGCCTGCAGTGACGAGCTGCGCATTATGACCGATGACGGCAGCTACGGCACCAAGGGTGTGGTCACTGCCGCTCTGGATGAGCTGGTGGCCGCCGGCAACCAGTATGATCTGGTCATCACCATCGGCCCGCTGATTATGATGAAATTCGTCGTCAAGACCTGCCAGAAGCACGGGCTGAAGAGCATCGTCTCCATGAACCCCATTATGATCGACGGTACCGGCATGTGCGGCGGCTGCCGCCTGACCGTGGGCGGCGAGACCAAGTTTGCCTGCGTGGACGGCCCCGACTTTGACGGCGACCTCGTCGATTTCGACGAAGCCATGGCCCGCGGCACCATGTACCGCCCCTTTGAGGCAAAGGCCCGCGAGAAGGCCTGCAATCTGTTCAAGACTGAGGAGGCAAAGTAAGATGGCTTTCAATATGGATCCCAAAAAGTGCCCCATGCCCACCCAGGACCCCAACGTCCGCAACAAGAACTTTGAGGAAGTTGCACTGGGCTATACCGAAGAGATGGCCGTGAACGAGGCAAAGCGCTGCATCCACTGCAAGAATAAGCCCTGCCAGACCGGCTGCCCCGTGGGCATCGATATCCCCGAGTTCATCGGTCATGTGGCCGAGGGCGACTTTGAAGCCGCCTATCAGGTCATTGCCCGCTCCTCTTCCCTGCCCGCCGTCTGCGGCCGTGTCTGCCCCCAGGAGAGCCAGTGCGAGGGCAAGTGCACCCGCGGCATCAAGAACGAGCCCGTGGGCATCGGCCGCCTGGAGCGCTTTGTGGCCGACTGGCACCGTGAAAACGTCCACACCGCCCCCATCGTGCCCGCATGGAACGGCCACAAGGTCGCCATCATCGGCGCTGGCCCTGCCGGTCTGACCGCCGCAGGCGACCTGGCCAAGATGGGCTATAAGGTCACCGTCTACGAGGCCCTGCATGTGGCCGGCGGCGTGCTGATGTACGGCATCCCCGAGTTCCGTCTGCCCAAGGCCATCGTGCAGCAGGAGATCGACGGCCTGAAGAAGATGGGCGTGGATTTTGAGTGCAACATGGTCATCGGCAAGGTGCTGACCATCGACGAGCTGATGGACGAATACGGCTACGAGGCCGTGTTCGTTGGCTCCGGTGCCGGTCTGCCCCGCTTTATGGGCATCCCCGGCGAGAGCCTGAAGGGTGTGTACTCCGCCAACGAGTTCCTGACCCGCTCCAACCTGATGAAGGCCTACCTGCCCACCAGCAAGACCCCCATCCGCACCGGCAAAAAGGTGGCCGTTGTGGGCGGCGGCAACGTGGCCATGGATGCTGCCCGCAGCGCCCTGCGTCTGGGTGCCGAGACTGTGTACATCGTCTACCGCCGCGGCATGGCCGAGCTGCCTGCCCGTAAGGAGGAGGTCGAGCACGCCGAGGAAGAGGGCATCATCTTCAAGACCCTGTGCAACCCCGTGGAGATCCACGCCAACGACGAGGGCTTCGTCAAGTCCATCACCTGCATTGAGATGGAGCTGGGCGAGCCCGATGCTTCCGGCCGCCGCCGTCCCATTGAAAAGAAGGGCAGCGAGTTTGAGCTGGATGTGGATACCGTGATCATGAGCCTGGGCACCAGCCCCAACCCCCTGATCCGCTCCACCACTCCCGGCCTGGAGACCAACAAGCACGGCTGCATCGTCACCGAGGGCGACGAGGGCAAGACCAGCCGTGAGGGCGTGTACGCCGGCGGCGATGCCGTGACCGGTGCCGCCACCGTCATCAAGGCCATGGGTGCCGGTAAGGCAGCCGCCAAGGCCATGGACGAGTACATCCAGAATAAGTAACCGTGATCCCTGGCTCCCCTATTAGGGAAGCTCCGCAAGGCGCTGGCACAGCCAGACCGAAGCGGTGAGAGATTCAGCCGACATTCCATTGTGGAGTGTCGGCTTTTTTGTTGTTGTATCCCATTTCTTATGCATCCTGCCCAAAAAACAGAGCAATATTTTGTCACTCAAACTTGGCGGAATCTGATTGATTTTGACTGAGATTTTGCTATAATAAGGGTACAAGGCGGTCAGAACCCGCCAACGTCAATCAAAATCAATCAGATAAATCGAACAAGGGGGAATGTTCCCGATGCTGGCAGAAGAACGATTCAGCCTGATTTTGGATCTGCTGGCGCGGCAGCGCACCGCCACCGTGCAGGAGCTGTGCGAGGCGTTGAACGCAAGCGAATCCACCATCCGGCGCGACCTGAACGAGTTGGACAAGCTGGGCAAACTGAACAAGGTGCACGGCGGGGCCACCCTGCCGGACAGCCCCTTCCGCACCGACGAGCCCACCATGGCCGCCAAGGAAGAGCTGGCCGTCAGTCAGAAGCAGAGCATCGCCCAGGCGGCAGCAGAACTGATCCTGCCGGAAGATTTCATCTATCTGGATGCAGGCTCCAGCACGCTGGCTCTGGCACGGGCGCTGAGCGGCCCGGCCCTGAACGCCAGCTATGTGACCAACGGCGTGGCCCACGCCCGCCTTCTGGCCCAGAAAGGCTGCCGGGTGTTCCTGCCCGGCGGGCTGCTGCGGCCCCAGACCGAGGCCATCATCGGGGCGGCTGCACTGACTGCCATCCAGCAGTACAATTTCACCAAAGCCTTCATGGGGGCCAACGGCGTGGCGCTGGATTCCGGCTTTACCACCCCAGACCCTGAGGAGGCCGCCGTCAAAGCTGCGGCTCTCCACCGGGCGCGGGAGACGTGGTTCCTGGTGGACGACACCAAATTCGCGCAGGTCTACCCCGCCGTCATCTGTGATCTGCACAGCGGTGCCATCCTGACGAACCGGTGCCCCAACCCCAAATACCGGCAATACACTCTGATAAAGGAGACCGAGGTATGATCTACACTGTTACATTCAATCCTGCCATTGATTATGTGGTCCGTCTCGACAGGCCCCTTGAGGTGGGCGAGGTGAATCGCGCCGCCGGGGAGGACTGCGTGCTGGGCGGCAAAGGCATCAATGTTTCCGGCGTGCTCCGGGAGCTGGGCTGTGAGAGCGTGGCTCTGGGCTTTGTGGCCGGTGAGACCGGTGCCTGGCTGGAGCGTGGTCTGGCCGCGCAGGGGCTCCGGACCGATTTCATCCATCTGGCCGAGGGCATGACCCGCATCAACGTCAAGATCAAGGCAGGCACCGAGACTGAGCTGAACGGCGCAGGCCCCAGCATCCCGGAAAGCGCCATGCAGCAGCTGGAAGCCCAGCTGGACACCCTGCAGCCTGATGATATCCTCATTCTGGCAGGCAGCATCCCCAAGAGCCTTTCCCAGAGCACCTACGAGCGGCTGCTGGCAGGGCTGGAGGGCCACGGCGTGCGGGCCGTGGTGGATGCCACCCAGGATCTGCTGGTCAACGTCCTCCCCTATCACCCCTTCCTGATCAAACCCAACAATCACGAGCTGGGCGAGATCGTGGGCCGGGAGCTGAAAACGGACGAAGAGATCACCGCCGCCGCCCGCGCCCTGCAGGAAAAGGGTGCCCGGAACGTACTGGTGAGCATGGCCGGGAACGGCGCTCTGCTGGTGGATGAGCACGGCGAGGTGCACCGCATCGGCTGCCCCAAGGGCAAGGTCGTGAACAGCGTGGGCGCAGGCGACAGCATGGTGGCCGGTTTTGTGGCAGGTTATCTGCAAAGCGGCAGCTATGAGCAGGCCCTCAGGCTGGGCACCGCCTGCGGCAGTGCCACCGCGTTCAGCCTTGGGCTGGCAACGAAAGAAAAGATCGAAGAATTGCTTGGTCAAATTTAAGGCAGCTCACCCTCTCCGTCATTGCTGACGCAATGCCACCTCTCCCAAAGGGAGAGGCAATTGCTCTCCCAGATTCAGCTTCTGCTGACCTTGGAGATGCGTTGGCTCCCCCTTTGGGGGAGCTGGCAAAGCCATCAGGCTTTGACTGAGAGGGCTGCAGATAGAGAGAAAGGAAAACCCTTATGCGCATTACGGAATTATTCACCGCAAAGTCCATCGAGCTGGATTCCGCGGCCTCCAACCGGGACGAGATCCTCTCCCGGCTGGTAGAGCTGCAGGCCACCCACGGCAACATCACCGACACAGAAGCCTACAAGAAGGCGCTCTACACCCGGGAGGATGAGGCTTCCACTTATGTGGACAACGGCATCACCGTTCCCCACGCCAAGACGAATGTGGTCACCCGGCCCAGCCTGGCCGCCCTGCGTCTGAGCACCCCGGTGCAGTACAACGCCGAGGATGACGGCAAGACCGACCTGCTCTTTGCCATTGCGGCCCCCGAAAACGGCAGCCTGCATGTGGATATGCTGGCCCGCATGATGCAGATGCTGATGAACGAGGACTTTGTGGAAAAGCTGAAGGCCGCCAGGACCCCCGCCGAATTCCTTGCCCTCATCGACGCGCAGGAGGAGGCCCAGTTCGGTGATGAGAGCTTCACCCAGCAGGCCATCCCCCAGAGCGGCTACCGCATTCTGGCCGTGACCGCCTGCCCCAACGGCATTGCCCACACCTACATGGCCGCCGAGGCGCTGGCCAAGGCCGGTGACAAGCTGGGCCTGCCCACCAAGGTGGAGACCAACGGCTCCGATGGTGCCAAGAACGTGCTGACCCGCGCCGAGATCGCAGCCTGTGACGGTATCATTGTGGCAGCAGACAAGAATGTGGAGACCGCCCGCTTTGACGGCAAGCCCGTGCTGTTTGCCCGGGTGGATGACGGCATCCACAAGCCCGAGGAGCTGCTGAAAAAGGTAGCCCACGGTGAAGTTCCTGTTTACCACGCCAAGGGCGGTGCTTCCGCTGCCGAGGAGGAGACCTCCGGCGACAGCTTTGGCCGCAAGGTGTACAAGGACCTGATGAACGGCGTGTCTCACATGCTGCCCTTTGTGGTGGGCGGCGGCATTATGATCGCGCTGGCCTTCCTGCTGGACGATTACACCATCGACCCCTCCAACTTTGGCATGAACACCCCCATCGCCGCCTTCTTCAAGACGGTGGGCAGCGCCGCCTTTGGCTATATGCTTCCCATTCTGGCAGGCTTCATCGCCATGTCCATCGCCGACCGTCCCGGCCTGGCCGTGGGCTTTGCGGGCGGCGTGCTGGCCATGAACGGCACCAACTTTGCAGGCCTTGCCAACGGTGAGACCACCGGCATTTCCGGCGGTTTTCTGGCCGCTCTGCTGGCCGGTTTCGTGGCCGGTTATGTGGTCGAGTTCCTGAAAAAGATCACCGAAAAACTCCCCGCCAGCCTGAACGGCATCCGCCCCATGCTGATCTACCCGCTGGGCGGCATCCTCATCATCGGTGCCGTGATGTGCGGCATCACCCCGGTCATGGGCATGATCAACACCGCCATGACCAACTGCCTCAACGCCATGGGCGGCACTTCCAAGGTCCTGCTGGGTGCCATCGTTGCCGGTATGATGAGCATTGACATGGGCGGCCCCTTCAACAAGGCTGCCTACGTCTTTGGCACTGCCGCGCTGGCCTCCGGCAACTACGAGGTCATGGCTGCTGTCATGGTGGGCGGCATGGTTCCTCCCATCGCAATCGCCCTCTCCACCACCTTCTGCCCCAAGAAGTGGACTCCTGACGAGCGCCGCAACGGCATCGTGAACTACGTCATGGGCCTGTGCTTCGTCACCGAGGGTGCCATCCCCTACGCCGCCGCCGACCCGCTGCGCGTCCTGCCCAGCTGTGTGGCCGGTGCCGCGCTGGCCGGTGCCCTTTCCATGACCTTCGGCTGCGCCCTGCGCGCTCCCCACGGCGGCATCTTCGTGTTCCCCGTGGTCGATCATGCCCTGCTCTACTGCGTGGCTCTGGCCGCTGGCAGCGTGGTGGGTGCCGTGATCCTGAGCCTGCTCAAGAAGGACCGCACCGACGCGGCCTGATCTGCCATTCTCCTTCTTCCTTTACCATATAAAAAGGGCCCGTCTGCGCGCACCAAAATGCGGCAGACGGGCCCTTTTGTGCTTATCCCTTGATGATCCGGAGCAGGGTCTTGTCCAGCTGGATGGTGCGGTTCCAGGGGTTCAGGATGATGCCCTGGATCTCTGGCACCTGCAGTGCGGCATCCAACAGCTTTTCAAGCTCCACCAGAAAGGTGGATTGCACCGCTTCCGCCCCCTTCATCTCCTCTTCAAAGCTGGTAAAGGCATACCACCAGCTGGCCCCATCGGCCGTGCGGAGGGCCCGCAGCTGCATCTGCTCACTGGCCGGGTTCGGCTCCACCGCCACCACGACCTGTCCGTTTTCCCGCATCCGCCGCCGGATCACGGTCAGGGTATGCGCCAGCTGCTCCTGTGTAGGCTCCTGCTGTAACTGGTAAACCGCCTGTTCGATCTTCTCGTTGCCGTTCAGGCCCTCGTCCTTCTTCTGCGCCATAAGCTCTCCCATTCTTTTTGTTGTATTTTATGCTTGTATTATATCCGGACTTTACGA
This sequence comes from Faecalibacterium sp. Marseille-Q4137, assembly GCF_017377535.1. Classification (NCBI taxonomy): domain Bacteria; kingdom Bacillati; phylum Bacillota; class Clostridia; order Eubacteriales; family Oscillospiraceae; genus Faecalibacterium; species Faecalibacterium sp. Marseille-Q4137. The sequence goes on along the minus strand of NZ_JAFREK010000045.1, from coordinate 15,342 downwards.
AAAATGGAAGCGCAGGCCAGAGATTCTTTCTTTTTTCGTCTGCTTTCGGGTGTTTTTTCAAAAATCAGTAGCCCCCGCCCCGAAAAAGTGTTACAATGTCTTCGTCTGGTATCATTTCAGAAACGACAGGACGCGCCGCTTTTCCGTGAGCCGTTTTGTCGGAATGGGAGAGATAATGTAATGAAACGAATCCTTCGTTCTGCCGTCAGTCTGCTGCTGTGCGCCGCCGTGGCGCTGGGCGGCACTGCCTGCGGCCGAAGCAAGCTGCCCACCACCATCACGATCTGGACCTACTACAATGGCGATCAGCTGGAATGCTTCAACCAGCTGGTGGAGCAGTTCAACTCCACCGTGGGCAAAGAGAAGAACATCCGGGTCGAAAGCTCCAGTCAGGGCAGCGTGAACGACCTGGAGACCAGCGTGCTGGCCGCCGCCGAGGGCAAGGTGGGTGCCGAGAAGCTGCCCAACATCGTCTCCTCCTACGCGGACACCGCCTTTACGCTGGATCAGATGGGCCTTGCCGTTGACCTGAGCCCCTACCTGACCGAAAAAGAGAAGTCCGCCTATATCGCCGGGTTTCTCGAAGAGGGTGACCTGATGAACAATGGGGAGCTCAAGGTCTTTCCCGTAGCAAAATCCACCGAGCTGCTCTACCTGAACGCCACCGATTTTGCCCCCTTTGCCGAGGCCACGGGCGTGACCTATGCGGATCTTTCCACCGTGGAGGGGCTGAACGAGGCCGCACACAAATACTACGACTGGACCGATGCCCAGACGGCTGCGCCCAACGACGGCAAGGCCCTGTATGGCCGCGACGCGCTGACCAATTACCTGCTCTGCGGCGCACAGGAACTGGGTACGACCATCTTTGATGCCGAGAACGGCGTGATGACCCTGCACTTTGACAAGCCGACCCTCCGCAAGCTGTGGGATAACTACTATGTCCCCTACATCAAGGGCTGGTGCAGTGCCAGCGGCAAGTTCCGCAGCGACGATATCAAGACCGGCAGCCTGCTGGCCTATGTCGGTTCCTCCTCCAGCGCTTCCTTCTTCCCCACCCAGGTGCTGACCAGCGACACCGAGAGCCACGGCATCCAGATGGCCGCGCTGCCCTGCCCCAGCTTTGCAGGCTGTGCGCCGGTGGCCGTCCAGCAGGGGGCCGGCATGGTAGTCATCCCGGGCACCGAGGACGAGATCAGCGCCTGCGTTGCCTTCCTGAAATGGTTCACCCAGCCGGAAAACAACCTGCAGTTCTCGGTGCAGTCCGGCTATATGCCCGTGACCTATGCCGCCAACAGCATGTCCGCCCTTGAGAACAGCGGCCTGACGGTCTCTGAGCGCATCCACAAGGTGCTGAGCCTGTCCATTGATACCGTCGATCGCGGCAAGCTCTACACCACCCATGCCTTTCCGGATGCCCTGCGCGCCCGCAATACCCTGCAGTACGCCCTGGAGGACCGTGTCACTGCCGACCGTGCCACGGTGCTGGAGCGGCTGGCTGCCGGGCAGACCCCCGAGGAAGCCGAAGCCGAGTTCCTGACCGATGCCTATTTTGATGCCTGGTACGACCAGACTCTGGCCGCTCTCAGCGCCTTTGCGGGCTGAGATGCCCTTGGAACAACCACAAAAGGAGAGACCCTCAGATGCAGAACCGCAAGCCGCACAGACAGAAGGCCCCTCAGACGGGCCATTCTATCTTCGGCACCATCCTTTTCTCCCTGCTGGCTGTGCTGGCGGTGGAGATCCTGCTGCTGACCTTTGCCGCCCACGCCACCCGGCTTGGCCCCCAGCTGAACCAGAACGCCGAGGATATCCTTGCCATGCAGGTGGACAACCGCAGCCGGTATCTTCAGTCCATCTTCCATGATGCGCAGGAGCTGACCAGCCTTTCCGATACCATCAATGGCCTGACCCAGCAGCTTCTGGACGAGGGAGAGATCAGCCTGAGCACGCTGGACAGCAGCAGCGACGCGGCCTATCCCCTGCTGGAAGCCGCCGCGCCGGAGCTCATCAGCACCCTGCGCATCAAGTCGGTGACCGGCGTATTTCTTATCCTGAACACCCATGATCTGGACAAGCGGAAGCAGGACAGCCGGCTGCCCGCCATCTACCTGCGGGATCTTGACCCGGATGCCGCTCCCTCCCAGCGCAACGCCGACCTGACCTTCGTGCGGGCACCGGCCCAGCTGGTGCAGTCCCTCTCCATTGCCACGGACAACAGCTGGTCCCCCACCATCCGCTACCGGGCACTGGGAAACCGTGGCTTCCTTTATCCCCCTTTCCAGGCCGCCTATAAAGACGGAGCCAGCCTTGCCGCCTCCGATTATGGCCACTGGACCTCACGATCCTATCTGGTGCCCGGGGACACCCACGAGGCCATTGCCTACAGCCAGCCCCTGATCCTGCCGGACGGCACCGTTTACGGCGTAATCGGCGTAGAGCTGCTGGCCGACTACCTGTGGGAGAATCTGCCCTGCTCTGAGCTGCAAAACAACGGCACCTATTTCCTTGCCGTGACCGGTACGGAGGAGCTCTCTGCCTCTGAACTGCAGCTGCGTCCGGTGCTCCGTTCCCACTGCGACGGGCAGCCGGGTTCTGCGGACGAAAGCCTTACGCTGCGCCTCCACAGTGCCCAGACCCGCCGCTACCTCTTCAGCGATGCCCTCTACATTGCCTCGGTCTCCCCCTTGAACCTCTACAGCCGGAACGCTCCTTTCTCGGGCGAGCACTGGCTTCTCGTGGGCTCTGTTCCCGCGGTGCAGCTCTTTGCTTTCGCCCAGCGGCTGCAGCAGCTGCTCTCCTTCATCATTCTGATCACGCTGGCCGTTGGCTTTGTTTGCAGCTGGCTGATCAGCAGGCGGCTGGCCCGGCCCGTTGCCAAGCTCTCGGCTGAGGTAGCCGCTGCCGAAGCGGATTCCTCCGCCATCCCGCATCTGTCCGCCACCGGCATTACCGAGCTGGATCAGTTTTCCTCTGCCTTTACCCAGCTGAGCAAGGACGTGCTGGACTCCTCCACCCGCTTTTTGCGCATTATGAAATTGGCCAGTGCGGAGCTGGGCGGCTATGAGCTGCGCGATGACAGCGTTTATGTGACCGACAACTTCTTCTCCATGCTGGGCCTTGCACAGGAGCAGCCAGATCCGCTCACGCCAAAGGCTTTCCGCGCCCTGATGGGCACACTGGAGCAGCGGTGGTTCTACCGCCTGTCCCCGGCCAACAACAAGGTCTTTGCCATCCCCCAGCCCGACGGCAGCACCCACTACATCACCCTGCGTGTCACCCATATCCTGGGCGAAAGCGCCTCCGAGGTGGGTCTGGCTGAGGATATGACCACCACGGTGCTGGAGCAGCAGCGCATTGAGCACGAGCGCGATTACGATACCCTGACCGGCCTGTACCGCCGCCGTGCCTTTGACCGCGCCTGTGAAGCGCTGTTCCAGCAGCCCGAAAAGCTGGGCTGTGCCGCCCTGCTGATGATGGATCTGGACAACCTCAAGCAGATCAACGACACCTACGGCCACGACTGGGGCGATCAATACATCCGCCAGACCGGCCAGTGCTTTGCGGCCAACACGCCCGCCAACACCATCTGCTCCCGCCTTTCGGGCGATGAGTTCCTGATCTTCTTCTATGGCTACCAGGATCAGGCACAGCTCCGCGCCCAGCTGGAGCTGCTGAGTGCCGCCCTGCAGCGCAGCGTGTCCATCCTGCCCAACGGCAAGCAGCTGCACATCAGCATCTCGGGCGGCATTGCCTGGTACCCCACGGACGGCCACGACCTGCTCACCCTGAAAAAATATGCCGACTTTGCCATGTATCAGGTCAAGCATTCCCACAAGGGCCGCATGTGTGATTTTGATATCGGCAGCTACCATCAGGAGGCATACGCCGCCCAGACCCAGCAGGACTTTGAGCGCCTGCTGCAGGAAGAGCTGGTGACCTACCACTTCCAGCCCATCTGCTCTGCCCGCAGCGGCCGGATTGCAGCCTACGAGGCCCTCATGCGGGTGGATCTGCCCACCCTGCACTCCCCCGCTCAGGTCATGCAGCTGGCCCATGAGACGGGCCGCCTGTATGAGATCGAACGGATCACTGTGTTCCATTCCAGCGCGATCTTCCAGCGCATGCAGGCACAGGGCCTGTTCCAGAGCGATGCCCTGCTCTTCATCAACTCCATCGCCAATGTCAGCCTGACGGTTGAGGATGTGGAGGAATATGCTCAGCGCTACCCCGAGCTGCTCAAGCGGCTGGTGGTGGAGATCACCGAACAGGAGGATCTGGACCGCGCATGTCTGGAGCGGAAGCGGAACGTTCCGGGCTTCTCCGGCTCCTTTGCGCTGGATGACTACGGCAGCGGCTACAGCAACGAATTGAACCTGCTGGAGCTCTCGCCCCGGTATATCAAGATCGACATTTCCATTGTGCGCGGGATCGACACCGACCGTGATAAGCAGCAGATCGTCTCCAACATTGTGGCTTACGCCCACGCCCGCAGTATGCAGCTCATCGCCGAGGGCATTGAGACCGAGGCCCAGCTGCGCACCGTCATCGGTCTGGGCGTGGACCTGCTGCAGGGCTACTACCTCAGCCGCCCCGCCGCAGTGCCCGCCCCCATTGCACCGGCAGCGCAGGCGGTGATCGACCAGCTCGAACACCAGCGGTTTGATCCCCTCGGTTTATGATCTTTCCGGCTCCCCTGTGGGGGAGCCTTTTGTGACCCCATTCAGAGAAAGGAGACACGATGAACCACGAATCCAGTTCCGCTCTCCCCGCCGCCATCCGGGTGCGGGGCGCGCGGGTGCACAACCTGAAGAACATCGACGTAGATGTGCCGCTCCACAAGATCGTCGGCATTGCGGGCGTGTCCGGCTCCGGCAAGTCCTCGCTGGCGCTGGGTGTCCTCTACGCCGAGGGCTCCCGCCGCTATCTGGAGGCCCTTTCCACCTACACCCGCCGCCGGATGACCCAGGCCGAAAAGGCGCAGGTGGACGAGATCCGCTATGTTCCCGCCGCACTGGCTCTCCACCAGCGGCCCGGCGTGCCCGGGATGCGTTCCACCTTTGGTACCATGACCGAACTTTTGAACAGCCTGCGTCTGATGTTCTCCCGGCTCTCCCACTACCCCTGCCCCGCCTGCGGCTGCATGGTGCCGCCCAGCCTGAACATTGCGGCCGAGATCCCGCTCTACTGTCCCCGGTGCGGCGCGCAGGTGCCGGTGCTGGGCGCGGAGCAGTTCGCCTTTAACAGCACCGGAGCCTGCCCAGACTGCGAGGGCACCGGCATCGTGCGGGTGGTGGACGAATCCACTCTGGTGCCGGACGAGAGCCTTTCCATCAACGAGGGCGCAGTACTGCCCTGGCAGACCCTGATGTGGTCACTGATGAAGGAGATCGCCGAAAAAATGGGCGTGCGCACCAACGTCCCCTTCCGGGAGCTGACCCCGGAAGAGCGCGACATAGTGTTCCACGGCCCCGCCCAAAAGGTGCACCTGCTCTACCAGAACAGCAAGACCGGCGCGGCGGGTGAAATGGATTTCACCTACTTCAACGCCGTTTATACCGTAGAGAACGCCCTGGCCAAGGTGACGGATGAAAAGGGCATGAAGCGGGTGGAGCGATTTCTGAAGCAGGGCCCCTGCCCCGCCTGCGGCGGCTCCCGCCTGAACGCCGCGGCCCGGGCTCCCCGGCTGCGGGGCATCGGGCTGGCCGATGCCTGCCGCATGACGCTGGACACGCTGGTACAGTGGGTGGAGGGGGTGCCTGCCTCCCTGCCCGTGGAGATGCGTCCCATGGCTGAGAGCATCTGCGAGTCCTTTCAGGCCACCGCCGCCCGCCTGCTGGATCTGGGGCTGGGCTACCTCTCCCTTGACCGGGAGGCTGCCACCCTTTCCACAGGGGAGCGCCAGCGGGTGCAGCTGGCCCGCTCGGTGCGCAACCGCACCACCGGCGTGCTCTATGTGCTGGACGAGCCCTCCATCGGCCTGCACCCCTCCAACATCGAGGGCCTGCGGGGCGTGATGCACGACCTGATCGCGGACGGCAACTCCATCGTGCTGGTGGATCACGACACCGAGATCCTGCGGGATGCCGACTGGCTCATTGAGATGGGCCCCGGTGCCGGTGAAAACGGCGGCACCATCCTGACGCAGGGCACTGTGGAGCAGGTGGCCCAAAGCCCAGCCTCCCGCATCGGGCCCTTCCTTGCCGACCTGCACACTCTCTCAGCCCGCACCCGCACCCCGGAGGCGGAGCTCTTTGCGCTGGGCACCATCACTCTGCGCACCCGGGCCATCCACACCGTCAAGCCATTGGAAGTCCGGCTGCCCAAGGGGCGGCTCATCGCGGTGACCGGCGTGTCCGGTTCCGGCAAGACCACGCTGGTGCTGGAAAGCCTGATCCCCGCGCTGGAGGCCGCCGCCAAGGGCGAAGCTCTGCCTGCCCATGTGGAAAGCATCACTGCACCGGGCATTGCGCAGGTCAAGCTCATTGACGCAACGCCCATCGGCATCAATGTGCGGTCCACGGTGGCCACCTATGCCAATGTCCACGATGAACTGCGCAAGATCTACGCCCGCTCCCCCCTTGCCAGGGAGAAGGGCTGCAAGGCGGGCGATTTTTCCTACAACACGGGCCGCCTGCGCTGCCCCGGCTGCGACGGCACCGGCACCATCAGCCTGGACATCCAGTTCCTGCCGGATGTGGAGATCACCTGCCCGGACTGCGGCGGCTCCCGCTACCAGAAGGATGCCGCTGCCCTCTACCGCACCCGGAAGGACGGCACCCAGGCCGAGAGCCTGCCCCGCCTGATGGAGATGAGCGTGGACGAAGCCCTTGCCGCCTGTGCCGACCTCAAGCTGGTGGCCAGCCGGCTGCAGACCCTTTCCAGCCTGGGGCTGGGCTACCTGACTCTGGGCGAGGCCACGCCCAGCCTTTCGGGCGGGGAGGCCCAGCGGCTCAAGCTCGCCAGCGAGATGGGCAAAGGGCAGGCCGACACCGTGTTTGTATTCGACGAACCCACCATCGGCCTGCACCCGCTGGATGTGCGCACTCTGCTAGGCGTGTTCCAGCGTCTCATTGACAGCGGGGCCACTGTGGTGGTCATTGAGCACGATCTGGATGTGATCCGCAACGCCGACTATCTCGTGGACCTTGGCCCCGGCGGCGGTGAGAGCGGCGGACGCATCGTGGCCTGCGGCACACCGGAGCAGGTGGCCGCCGATCCCGCCAGCATCACCGGAAAATATCTGCACCTGTAACCAAAAAAGGGACCCCGCCCAACGGCGAGGTCCCTCTGACATTTTATGATAAATTTTAGGTATCCTGCAGCTCCCCGCGGCTGGCGGCCTTGAGGTAAGCAAAGATAAAGCCGTCCAGATCACCATCCATCACGGCATCGACATTGCCGGTCTCGTAGTTGGTGCGGTGATCCTTGACCATGGTGTAGGGCATGAACACATAGCTGCGGATCTGGTGGCCCCAGGCGATCTCATTCTGCACGCCCTTGATGTCGTCGATCTTGTCCATATGCTGCTGCTTTGCGATCTGATACAGCTTTGCCTTCAGCATTTCCATGGCGTAGTCACGGTTCTGGAACTGGCTGCGCTGGGTCTGGCAGCTGACCACGACGCCGGTGGGCTTGTGGATCAGACGGACAGCGGAAGAGGTCTTGTTGATGTGCTGGCCGCCGGCACCGGAGGAGCGGAACACCTGCATCTCGATATCCTCGGGGCGGATGTCCACCTGAATGGTGTTGTCCAGCTCAGGCATCACTTCCAGAGAGGCAAAGCTGGTCTGGCGGCGGGCGTTGGCATCAAAAGGAGACACGCGGACCAGACGGTGCACACCGTTCTCGCTTTTCAGCAGGCCGTAGGCGTTGGCACCCTTGACCATCATGGAAGCGCTCTTCATGCCGGCCTCATCGCCGTCCTGATAATCCAGCACCTCCACGGTCATGCCGTGTGCCTGTGCCCACTTGTTGTACATGCGGTAGAGCATCTCGGCCCAGTCCTGTGCCTCGGTGCCGCCGGTACCGGCGTGGAAGGTCAGGATGGCATTGCTGTGGTCGTACTCACCATTCAGCATGGTCATCAGCTGCAGCTCGTCCACGGCCTTGCCCACAGCGTTCACGGCTTCCTCTGCCTCGGGCACCATATCGGGGTCGTACTCCTCGTCCAGCATCACCAGCATGGTCTCGGCATCATCGTACAGGCCCTGCAGCTTTTCAAAGCGGTTCAGCTTGCCCTTCAGGTCGCCCACTTCATCAAAGACCTTCTTGCTCAGCTCAGCGTCATCGTAGAAGCCGGGGCGGCTCATGGTGTGCTCCAGCTCCTGCACGCGCTTGCGGGAAGCGTCGATGGCCAGCGCTTCCTCCAGGTCCTTCACAGCGGTGCCGTAATCGGCCAGCTGCACTTTCAGTTCGTCAGTAGTAATCATATTTTAAGAATCCCTCAAAAGATACAGTTTATACACAGATACTTCATTAGTATACCCAGAATCCATGATAAAGTAAAGAGGAAAAATACTCAACCTACTGGAATTTTGAAGATTTTTGCCTTTTCTTTTCTCTTTTAAGGGAGTATAATAAGTTCAACTAGCATACCGGGAGGATCTTATGCCCAAATATTATGGCTGCCCCTGTGAGGGCTGCGGCAAGCCGCTGACACTGCAGGACGACATCGTTGTCTGCCCCGACTGCGGCGCGCCTTATCACCGCGATTGTTACGAAAAGCTCGGCCGCTGCATCCATGCCCCGGCCCACGCCGCCGGATACGAGTGGAAGTTCCCTTATCAGGAAAGTGAGCTGTGCACCTGCCCTGCCTGCGGCGAGCGCACCCTGCGCAGTGAGTCTGTCTGCCGCTGCTGCGGTGCGGCCTTGCCCCCGGAGGGGGCACAGGAGCCCGCCGACCGTGCCGATTCGGATGAGCACAGCGAGGAGTTTGATTACTCCACCTTTTACCGCCAGTTCCAGGAGACCGGAGCACCGCAGGTAGACCCGCTGCGCCAGACCTATCAGGCGGCTTTTGGCAAGGAAGAGGTCATGGACGGCATCCCCTGCAAGGACTGGGCAGATTTCATCGGCCCGGCTTCCCCTGCCTACCTGAGCGCCTACTGCCGGATGCAGCTGTCCCACACCAAGACCTCCATGAGCTTTTCGGCCATGCTGTTCGGCCCGTTCTATTTCTTCTACCGCAAGGCGTGGAAGCCCGCGTTCGCCTTTCTGGCCGCCGAGCTGGTGCTGGCCCTGCCCACCTTCATTGACCTTTTGCAGATCACGGACAGCAGCTTAGCCCCAGGGCTTTCCACCTCCACCCTGCTCACCCTTTCCCGGGTCTGCTCGGTGCTCAGCTTTCTGCTGATGATCGTGCGCGGCCTGTATGGCAAGTGGCTCTACCGCCAGAGTGCCGCCGAGAAGATCCGCCGCATCCGCGCGGAGTTCCCGGACGCGGCACAGCGCAAAGCCGTGCTCTGCGCGCAGGGCGGCACCAGCTGGGCCGCCGTGCTCGGCTGTCTGGTCCTGCTCATGGTCATCGGCAGCGCGTTCACCCTGCTGCTTGGCCCCAATGTGGATGCCCTGATCCATCTGGTCTACGGCTGAGCGTTCAGCCTGAAATGATATGATGAAGGAGTTCCGAACCATGAAAAAAGTTACGAAGGCTGTCATCCCTGCCGCTGGTCTGGGCACCCGTGTGCTGCCCGCCACCAAGGCCATGCCCAAGGGGATGCTTCCCATCGTGGATAAGCCCGCCATCCAGTATCTGGTGGAGGAAGCCGTCAAGTCCGGCATCACGGACATTCTGATCATTCTGGGCCGCAGCCAGAGCATCATTGAGGATCACTTTGACCGCAGCCCCGAGCTGGAAGAAAAGCTGGCCGCCCCCGGCAAGGAAAAAATGCTGGAGGAGTGCCTGGGCATCTCGAACCTTGCCAACATCTTCTTTGTGCGCCAGAAGCAGACGCTGGGCCTGGGCCACGCCGTGAGCATGGCAAAGGCCTTTACCGGTGACGATCCGTTCGTGGTCATCTACGGCGACGACGTGATCTGGGGCGAGGATCCTGTCTGCGCCCAGCTCATCCGCGCCTATGAGGAGTTCGGCCGCCCGGCTGCGGGTGTCTCCGCTGTACCCTGGGCCGATGTGAGCCGCTACTGCAGCCTGAAGACCACCCCCATCCACGACAACTATTTCTTTGTGGATGACATGATCGAGAAACCCAAAAAGGGCCAGGAGTTCAGCAATTACTCCATTCTGGGCCGTGTGCTGCTGACCCCTGAGATCTACGATATCCTCGCCCACACCAAACCCGGTGCAGGCGGCGAGATCCAGCTGACCGATGCCATGGCCGAGTATGCCCGCAACTGTGGCGGCATGACCGCCGTGGAGTTCACCGGCACCCACTACGACATGGGCAACAAGCTCCGCGTGGTGGAGGCTCAGGTGGAGCTGGCATTGCAGCATCCTGAGATCGGCGAGGCTTTCCGCGCCTACCTGAAGGAGTTCTGCAAGACCCTGTAACTGTCATTTTCCTTTCCATGACCCAAGACCGCTCTGCCGCCGGGCAGGGCGGTCTTTTGCTGCAATAACCCCGGCAAGAAATTGGTTGATATAAAACAGATCCTGCGGTATACTGGAATGGATTGTTTTTATTGAAAGATCGTGTCAAAGAGAAAGCGAGGTTTTTTCATGGCAAATGCCGACCGCAGCGCGGAGCAGTTCCGCAAAATGACGGAGACCCCCATCCCGAAATTGATCCTGAGCCTGGCGGCTCCCACGATATTGAGCATGCTCATCACCAGCATCTATAATCTGGCCGATACCTTTTTTGTGGGCCAGATCTCCACCAGCGCATCCGGCGCGGTGGGCATCGTTTCCAGCCTGATGGCCATTCTCCAGGCGCTGGGCTTTATGCTGGGCCACGGCTCCGGCAGCATCATCAGCCGCAGCCTGGGCAGCCAGAACACCGATGCTGCCACCCGGTTTGCTTCCACCAGCTTCTTCACGGCGCTGGTGTTCGGCGGTGTCATCACAGTGGCGGGCCTGCTCACCCTGCCCGATTTTATGATGCTGCTGGGCAGCACCGAGACCATCCTGCCCCATGCCTGTGCCTACGCGCGGTACATCCTGCTGGCCGCTCCTATTATGATGTCCAGTCTGGTGATGAACAACATCCTGCGCTATGAGGGCAAGGCCAGCTTTGCCATGATCGGCCTGGTCACCGGCGGCCTGCTGAACATCGCACTGGACCCGTTGTTCATCTTTGGGCTGGGCATGGGCACCGCCGGTGCGGGCCTTGCAACGGCCCTGAGCCAGACCATCAGCTTCTGCATCCTGCTGTCCATGTTCCTGCGGGGCAAAACAGTCAGCCAGTTCCGGATCACGGCAGTCACCCGCAGCCCGGCGGAGTTCGGCACCATCCTGATGACCGGTATGCCCAGCTTTGGCCGTCAGGGCCTGAACAGCATTGGCGGAATGCTGCTGAACATCGCCGCCCGGGGCTATGGCGACGCTGCCGTGGCCGGTATGAGCATCGTTTCCCGCATCTTCATGTTCATTATCTCGGTGGCCATCGGCACCGGTCAGGGTTTTCAGCCGGTGGCAGGCTTCAACTATGGTGCCCAAAAGTACCGCCGGGTGCAGCAGGCCTGCCTGTTCACCATGGCAACCAGCTTCTGCTTTCTCTCTGTCATTCTCACCGCCTGCTGGTTCAATGCCGAGACCCTCATCCGCCTTTTCCGTGATGATCCCGAAGTCACCGCCGTGGCCCTGCCCGCCTTCCGCTACCAGTGCTTTGCCATGCTTCTGCAGCCCGTGATCGTGGCGGGCAACATGCTGTTCCAGTCCATCGGCAAATCGGGCCGGGCCACCTTTCTGGCCTGCTGCCGTCAGGGCGTGTTCTTTATTCCGCTCATCCTCACCCTGCCCCGGGCCTTTGGGCTGCTGGGTGTTGAGATCTGCCAGCCCATCGCCGATGTGCTGACCTTCTTTGTCACCGTGCCCTTCCTCTTCCCCTTCCTGCGTCAGCTGGTGCGGATGGACGAAGCCGAGGCTGCCGAGGTCTGAGCGACCCCTGTAACAAAACTGTAACCATGACCGGACGTTCGATTGCAATTGAACGTCCGGTTTATTCGTATTATAATCAGGATAGGAAAGTTAAATTCTGCCAAACCTGTGAGGTACGCTTATGAAACGTTCTGTTCTCCGCATCGGCTGTGCAGTGCTCAGCCTGTCTGCCGCGGCAGGGCTGCTGGCCTCCTGCTCCCTGCTGCCTCCGGCCTCGCCCCTGCCCGATTCCAAGCCCGCCCAGGCTGAGGAAGCGCCCGGCCCCGCTGCCGCTTCACTGGACGACGGCAAGCTGCGCATCCTGTACAGCAACGGCTCCAACGGCGGCAATACCGTGCTCTGCGGCAATACCGTGTTGTATCAGGCCGCCAGCAGTGAGACCGTGTATCTGGTGCCGGATACCCTGACCGGCACCGTGCGGTACTATCTGCGGCAGTGGTCAGCCCCCGGCACACCCACCGGGCGGGCAACCGCCCTGTGTGACCGCAGCGGCAAGGAGATCCTGACCTTTGACCGTGCCTACGATGCTGTCCTGACCGGCAGCCTGCTGGTCCTGACCGCACCGGAACAGATGGCCTATGCCCCCTACAACAACCACGCCGCAGGCGATTGCCGGGTGATCGACCTTGCCACGGGTGAGGAGCTGGCTGTGCCAGAAAACGCCTACGGATGCAGCATAGCAGGCAGCTATCTGGCCTTTGAAGTCTGCAATGTCCCGGCAGACTATGTGCAGGAAAACGAATGGGGCGATGATCTGCCCCTCTACTGCGCCGTGCAGGTGCAGGATCGGCAGGGCGAGGTGGTCTATCAGGCAGAGCTGTCTGCCCTTTCCAACTTCTACGCCAGCAGCAGCGACAGCTCTGCCCCCACCGACTGGCTGGTGGTGAGCCACTACAACGAGGATGGCACGACGGGTGCCGACAGCCTGTACAACCCCACCACCGGCGAGGAGCTGACCGGTTACCAGCAGTACACCGGTGCAGGCACGGTCAGCCTGTACAACAACGACAGATACCAGCTGGTGGATCTGGTCAGCACGGAGCAAAGCGCCGTGCTCTGCGAGTATGACCAGCCCATCCGGTATTATGTGCCCGGCGCGGCAGTCACGGAGCCAGATGCCTCCACCCCCGAAATGGCGGGGCGGTATCTGTTCCACGACCTGCTCACCGGCGAGGAGAAGGATCTCTACGATGCCAATACGGATGATGCCACGTTGGCCATCTATGCCGTAGACGGCACCGTGCGGGTGTTCGACCTGCAGACCGGTGTTCTGCTGACCGATACCACCATCGACCCGGTGGAAAATCAGGTGCGTACCCATATTTCCCCCGAGGGGAACGGCTGGGCCTGGATCGAGCAGGATGACAATGACAGCTACGACGCAACGGCCATCCACATCTGCGGGCCGGACGGCATCCACAAAACCCTCGACCCGGCCAAGCTGAATGAGACCTACAACTACTACTCGCCCCTGCTCTCCACTGAGGACGGCATCTACTTCTACGGCTGCTACAACGGCCCCGGCAGCAGCTGGCTCTACGATGTTCTGGACAGCGACGGCAATGTGGTGGTAAGCGGTCTGCGCACTTGTGCCGGGTACTACGCCAACAGCGTCAATGGCCTGCCCGAGGGCGTGTTCGCTGCCGTCAAGGGCTTTGAGAGCGGCTGGATGGACCTGACCGGCCAGTGGCTCTACGCCGAGAGCATCTTCGCTTCCAGCAACGATGAAATGGACAACGGTTTCTTCTAAGGAGGTTTTTCCATGCGTACTGTCAAAATTTCCCGCCGCGCGTTCCTGACCGGTCTGGGTCTGGCATCCACCGCCGCCCTGCTCTCCGCCTGCAACACCGTGCCTGCCTCCTCTGATTCGGGGGCGGCACCGTCTCAGCCGGATTCTGAGGCCCCTGCCTCTTCTGCCGCCAGTGAAATGCCCGCACAGCCCATCCTGAGCGTGGATGAATTCCCCATTACGGATGGCAGCACGGCCTGCATCCCACTGATCGCGCAGATCATGGCCGACACCACCGGGCTGGATCTGGAGACCGCCCGGAGCGCCGTGACCACCAACACCACGGCCCAGGCCTGGCGCAACCTGGGCCTGTACGGCAACAATTACGGCGATTCGGTCAAGCTTATCATCGCCTACGAGGCCCCGGAATCCGTCAAGGAGGAGCTGAAGGCTGACGGTGACCCGCTGGAGCAGAAGGCCATTGGCCGGGACGCGCTGGTGTTCATCGTCAACGAGGACAACCCCGTGCAGAGCCTGACCCTGCAGCAGCTCAAGGACATCTACGCCGGAACGATCACCAACTGGAAAGATGTGGGCGGCAAGGATCAGGAGATCATTGCCTTCCAGCGGCGGGCGGACTCCGGCAGCCAGACCCTGTTCCAGAAGCTATTGATCCAGGACGGCCCGCTGATGGAGGCCCCCACCGAGCTGGCCCCCACCGCCATGGGTGAGCTGGTGGACAGCATTGCAGAGTATAACAACTCCGCCAACGCCATCGGTTTCTCGGTCTACTACTACATCGACCAGATGTACTCCAAGCCCGGCCTGCGGCTGCTGGCCGTGGATGGCGTGACCCCTTCCAACGAGACGATCGCCGACCAGAGCTACCCGCTATGCAACGAATTCTATGCCGCCATCCTGCAGGATTCCGCTGCCGACAGCCCGGAGCGCAGGATCTACGAGTGGCTCTCCACCGATGCAGGCCGTTCCTGCATTGAGCACTCCGGCTATGTGGCCGTCCAGTAATTCCCGGAAAATTCGACACATTTCATTGACTTTGCTCAGATCCTTTGCTAAACTGAAAAAAAGTTTGTCAGCTTTTTTCGTTTCACGATCTTGAACAAAGGAGATGCTGCACCATGTCCCATCCTTCCGACACCCCGCACTCCGCCCATGTTGAGAGCCGCAGCCGCAAGGCGCTGCGCAGCTACATCATTCAGGCCGCCACCCTGCTGGAGATCGTGCTGTCCGGGCTGGTGCTCATTGGCCTGCTGCTCAGCTTCATTCCCCTGCTCAAATGGATGCCGGGCCTGCTGTTTGATGGCAACGATGTAGAGATCCGCGGCTTCCTTGAGCGGGCGCTGGACATTGTCATCGGCGTGGAGTTCATCAAGATGCTGGCCAAGCACAGCCCCGGCAGCAGCCTGGAAGTGCTGCTCTACGCCATTGCCCGCCACATGGTGGTCGGCCACGAATCGGCTCTGGACAACCTCATCAGCGTGGGTGCCATTGCGTTGATCTTTGTCGTGCGCAAGTTCTTCTTTGTGCCGGCCTTTGG
>NZ_JAFREK010000044.1:0-22879 GCF_017377535.1 Faecalibacterium sp. Marseille-Q4137 | reverse complement strand
GTATTATGAAATACTTGAACTCTCGTCTTTCCGTTACAAATCGGACATTTTATCCAATATTTTTTAAGCATTATATTTCACTCGTCCTTTTTACACAAAAAAATGCAGGTCAATCCTCAACATGAGCATTGACCTGCATTTATAATGCACAGAGCAGTACAACAAAACTAAGGCATAGCTTGCACTATGTCTATACTATATCTATACGTCGTTAGTTTTTTGTATAGCATCCGCAAAATAAGCATGACAAAAAAGCCCATGTTGAAAATGGGAAAATCCTTTTTTTCAATGCTTATCTAATACGCATGCTATGCAACATAAACGCCGCCTCCTTTTACATAAATTTTATTTTATCAGAAAATCAGTCTACTGTCAATACACAACAGGAAGTATTTAACCTAATGATATGAATTGTGTGGACATATCCAAAAAGAAAGGTGAACTGTAAAATGTAACAGGGTGAATGAAAATGGCAAAAAGACCCGTACCATTGTACGACTTTAAGGCTTTCGGGGCAGCTATAAAAGCCGCGAGAAATGAATACGGCGAGAGCCGCAAAAAGGTAAGCGACGAGTTATATATTTCCCCGCGCTACCTTGCGAATATCGAGAACAAGGGACAACAGCCGAGTTTACAGGTATTCTATGACCTTGTAACCCGGTATCATATTTCGGTAGATCAATTTTTCTTCCCGAACAGCAATGCGGAGAAATCCACCGGGCGGCGGCAGCTTGACGCGCTGCTGGACGGTATGAGCGATAAAGGCATACGGATTGTAACCGCAACAGCAAGGGAGATAACGGAAGTCGAAAAAGCAGAGGATTAACCTCACAATATGAGAAATCGGGAGATTGCAGCGCATGGCGGCTGCAATCTTTTTTTGCGTCCAAAATCAAAGGAACGCGCAACAAATACCGCCTTTCGGTGGGGGTATGGAGTAGATAGCAAGCACAGCAAACGAGTACCCGTTTGCGGAAAATGCTTGTTGGGATAATCCCAAACCCTTATACCGAAAGGCGGTGCGGAAATGGAAAACCGAAAGAGAAATATACAGATGAAGTTTTACGTTACGGAAGAAGAAAAGCGGCTGATCGACGAGAAGATGAAGCAGCTTCCCATAAAGCAGTATGGGGCATACTTCCGTAAAATGGCGATAGACGGGTATATTCTTGTCGTTGACCGAAGCGACACAAAAGCATATATCCGGGAACTGCAAGCGGTGAGCCGGAACATCAACCAAATTGCAAAACGCGCCAATGCGACGGGGACGGTTTACAGGCAGGATATAGAGGACATTAAAAAGGCGGTGGACGAGATATGGCGGTTACAAAGACGCACCCTATTAAATCAACCTTAAAGGCTGCGATAGACTATATCTTAAATCCCGAAAAGACAGACGGGAAGCTGCTTGCGTCCTCTTTCGGCTGCGGGCTGGAAACCGCCGATATTGAGTTTGCATGGACGCGGGAAGCTGCCGGAGATCGCGGCACACATTTAGGGCGGCACTTGATACAATCCTTTGCGGTGGGAGAAACCACACCGGAAGAAGCGCACAAAATCGGCATGGAACTTGCCGGGGCGGTATTAGGCGGCAAGTATGAGTTTGTTTTGACAACTCACGTCGATAAAGACCATCTGCATAATCACTTGATTTTCAACGCGGTTAGCTTCGTTGACTACAAAAAGTACCATTCCAACAAGCAAAGCTATCACTTTATCCGGCGCACCAGCGACAGGATATGTAAAGAGCATGGGCTATCCGTCGTCGTACCGGGACAGGACAAGGGAAAAAGCTATGCAGAATACACCGCCGAAAAGCAAGGGACAAGCTACAAAGCAAAGCTGAAAACGGCGATAGATACTCTCATTCCCCAAGTGAAAGATTTTGACGAACTGCTGCGCCGCTTGCAGGAAATGGGGTATGAAATCAAACAGGGCAAATACATTTCCTTTCGCGCTGCCGGACAGGAACGGTTTACCCGCACAAAGACGCTCGGCGCGGCCTATACGGAAGAAGCGATAAAGGAGCGTATCAAGGGCGTGTATGTTGCCAAAACAAAAACGCTGCGGGAAGATAAGAAAATCCGGCTTGTCGTCGATCTTGAAAACAGTATCAAAGCCCAACAGTCGGCGGGCTATGAACGGTGGGCAAAAATCCATAATCTGAAACAGGCTGCTAAAAGCATGAACTTCCTAACCGAAAACAAGATTGAGTATTATAGCGAACTTGAAAGCAAGATAGCCGATATTATGACCGCTCATGACGCGGCGGCAAAGGCGGTTAAGGAAGTGGAACAGCGTATGTCTGATTTGTCGCTGCTTATCAAGCACACCACCACATACCGACAGTTAAAACCGATTTACGATGAATACCGAAAATCGCCGGACAAGGAAAAGTATCTGCGGGGGCATGAAAGCGAAATTATCCTGTTTGAAGCTGCGGCAAGGGCATTAAAGGAAATGCAGATAAAGAAGCTGCCCGATCTCGCCGCGCTGCGCAAGGAGTATAGAAGCTTAAACGACAGGAAAACCAAATTGTATGAAGATTATCGGCAAGCCAAGAAGCAAATGCAGGAATACGGCGTTGTCAAAAAGAACGTCGATAGTATTCTTTACCCGTCCCAAAGCAGGGCGCGGGAGCAGGAGCGATAAGGCGCAAAACATGGGGTGGCAAGTGGAATGTTAAGGGCTGAAAACGCCTGTGTTTCTGCGGCTTCCAGCGCATGAAAACGACATAGACGATAAAGTATATTCAAACCCGCAAAAACGGCTTTCTAATTGTCCACGCAAGGACAAAAAAAGAACAGGGGCGCGGTGCCGGAAATCGGCAACCGCGCCCCTGTTCTCTATGGGCTATTCCTCGTCGGTCAAGATAAACTCCCTTTCGGAAAACTCGCTGTCCGTCATGGCTTGCAGCTTGTTCACCGCTGCGGCGGCAAGCTGGCGCATATCCTCGTCCATGTAGGGCATGGCGGCAAGGATATTTTCAAGCGTTGTTTCCCGGCTGTCCTCGGCGTAGATCGCAACAATGTTTTCTTCCTCAATGGTAAAGCGGGTATTCATGCTATCAAACCTCCAAATCCTTTTTATGCTCTTTCTGTTTATCTTTCGGCTGCTGCGCCGCCTGTTTCTTGTATTCGTCCAGCTTCTTCAAAATGGACGGTTTTTTCTGCGGCTGTTCCCGTTTCTCGGCTTTTACCGCTTTTGCAAGGTCGGTAACGGAAATCGCTTCCCCCGCCTTTGCCCGCTGCTCAAAATCTGCAACGGTGGGCGTTTGCGGCGTATTGTTGATAAGCCCGTCAAAATTGTTGTCGTTCTGCTCTATGGTGTCCTCGACGTGCTTTAAGGGATTATCCCGCTGCGGCTGCTCGGCGGCTATGGCATAAGCCTGTGTGCCATTCCCCATAATGAGATACTTCCCGTCCTCCGACGCATGGTGAAAACCAAATCCCGCCGCTTCGATCTGTTCACGGCTCATATCGGTAATATGAAAATTGCCCCTCGGCGTTCTAACGGTTTCACCCGTCAAAAGGCTGTCGGGGGTCGCTTCCGGCTGCTGCTTTTCAAGCTGCCCGTCCTTGTAGGAATATCCTTGCGCCGCGATTGCTTCAAGGGTCTTGCCCGTAACGTCGCCATAAATCCGCTTGTCTGCGTCAACCAGCATTTGCAAAGTGTCTTGTACGGTGTCGGACAAGGCTTGCTGCTGTTCGGGCGGCAGCTTGTCAAATACGGGGGTCTGCTGCTCCTGCAAAAACTCCGGCACTTGCTGAAAACCGATACTGTCTACATAGTGGGCGGTGTCCTCGTCGTTCTGATGAAGCACAACAATGTCGGAAACGGAAAGGCTATGCCCCTTAAAGTCGGCGGGGTGGTCGATATTAAACCTTTCCCAAATGTCGCCCAGCGTCATATCCTTTGTAAGCGGTGCAGTATAGACGAGTTCATAATTTACCCGGTCAATGGTAAGTCCAGCCGCTTGCAGACGGTCATAAGGCTCAAAGCGCAAGTCCCTTGTTTCGTCCCCGCGCTTTAACTGATAAATGGAAAAGGTATCGCCCTGCTCCTGCTCGGCTTGCCGCTGCTGCTGCAACTCGGTAAAATGCCCCTCAATCTCGGTAATGAGTTCCTTTGCGGTGGTCTGTATTGTTTCAAGGGACGCTTTTAACTCGGTCATTTCCTTGCTGCTGCTCCAACCAGCCACATAGCCGAAAGAGTAATCGGAAGTATCAAGGCCGAAATGCTGGCAAACCGTATAAGCGACGCTTTCCGCTTCTACCTCGCAGGTATGGCGGTCAACGCGGTTTTGCTGCTCCGGCGGGGCGTTTAAGTCTACGTCGTGCAGCTTCGCATGGGCGATTTCGTGAATGGCGGTCTTTACCGCCTGTAATTCACTCACGCCCTCTTTGATTGCAATACGCTTGTCGGTCAAACTGAAATACCCATTTGCGCCGTTTGTGATCTGCTCAAATGCAATCGGGACGGGGGACGCTTTTTCAAGGGCGGCGAAAAAATCCTCGTACTGCTCCACATCGGCAAGCAGCGGTTTAACGGAAAGGTCGGGAAACTCCTTGCCCTCGGTCTGCGAAATATCAAAGACGGTTATAACCTTAAAGGCGGGGACGGTGATTTCCTTTTCTTCCTTTACCACTTTTCCCTCGCGGTCAAGCATGGGCTTTCTCGTTTCGGGGTCGATTTTATCAACCAGCTTTTTCACCTTGTAGGGCGCGGGGGCAAAGATTTTAATGCCTTTCTCGCCTTTCTTTACATGGCGGTCAAACTCCTTTTCCCATTGACGGAAGCCCATTACCAAATTGCCGCCCTGCATAGCAATTAGGATAGTGTTATTCAAACTATAATCATGGAACTTTGACATAGCGGTTAGAAACTCTTTGTAGCGGTCGCTGTCAAAAATCGCCTGTACGCCCTGTTCCAAACGCGCGGTGATCTCCTTTACCTTTTCGGCGGGCTTTTCGGAAGTAAGGATAATGGGGACGACGGGGCGGGGCTGCTGCGGCTCTGCGGCCTGTGCGTCTGCTTGCTGCGTTTCGGCTGCGTCCATATAGGCTTTGTCCTGTTCGCCGCGCTCCGGCTGCGGGTAACTCATAATGCGGTATTCTTCCGGCACTTCGCGCCCCTCAAACTGCCGTTCCCACTCGTCGCCGCTTTCCACGATATAGCCGTACTCGGTAAACGCGCCTTTTTCCTGCGCGGCAGCGTTCCTGCCAAAAGTAGAAAGGTCAATGCCGCCTTTCCATTCTTCGGGCATTTGTACCATGCCGGATTGATTTAAGTAATAGTCGCCCAAATCGTGGTAGTTATGTACTTCGGGGATATGGACGTAAAAATCCACGTTGTAGGTGAAGTCAATTACCTGTCCAATATTTGCAAGCCCGTTTTTCTGCTGCAAAGCTGCGTTCAGCTTGCCAACCTCGGCGGGGTCAAGCTGTTCGAGCCGCGCCGCAAGAAAATTGAGTTCGTCCACGTCGGCGGCGCATACCATTTCATAAGGCAAGGCAATATGTTTCTCCGGGTCGTCGGAATAGCCGCGAATGGAAAAATCCTGCGGGTTGTCGGCGGTAATGCCGACGTTCCGCATAGCTTCGTGCAACTGCTCCTTTGTGGCGGGCATATCCAACCAATAGCCGCCGGGGTCGCCCGCGTCAAAGCGGCTGCGGTTGCCTATCATAATAGAAAACTGTTCGCTCATGTGTTCACGCTCCTTTTCCTGCCCGGTATTTTCGGGGATAGCTGCCGCCTGTTGCTGCTGCGGGGGTTCTTCGCCCTCTATGGTGTAGTCCGGCATGAGCATACCGTTTACTTTGAAATAGTCGGCGTACTCCTGCGGGATAGGCGGGGAGATTTCCGTAAACAAGCGGTCATACGCTTTGATACGCCCATTCAGATACTTTTCCATAGCTGCCTTGTCGGTGAAAACCTTTCTATCTTGTCCGGCAATCTTCGCTTGGGTTCTGCTTGGGCTGTTGGTGCGCACGCTCCATGTAAGCGTCCATGAATACGGGATAGATTTCTGCGCTTCTTTGTCGTAGCGGGTATTCTCGTAAATGTAGTAATTCATCTGATATACCCGGTTGCTGCGAATATGGCGGTTATGCTCGGTGGTCTGCCACTCGTTAGCGGTGTGCTGGACGTGCGGCGTTCTCACATATTCAAGTGTTTTATCCAGCAAAAGCGTTCTTCCCGCCTGTTCTTCCCATGCGGCGGCGCGTTCTTTAAGGTCGTCAAAAATCGCCTGTTCTGCCGCCGCGCTTTCGCTGCGCATGGAAAGTAGCTGCGCAATCGGCAAGGAAGCATAAGGGGCAATCTCCCTGTCCTTTGCTTCAAAATATATCCGGCGTTCTATCCGCATGGTTTCGGCGGCTTCTAATTTGTCATGGTCGTATGAGGAATACGGCATATTCTTTCATCACGTCCTTTCTCGGTCATATAAGGGTTTGGGACTATCCCAACAAGCAAAATGCCCGCGCTCTCTATGGGAAGCGCGGGCATTTCTCGCAAACGGGTACTCGTTTGCTGTGCTTGCTATGTAGTTGTTTTTATCCGTAAACGCCTGTTTCTCTCGCTTTGGGCTTTCTGTCTGCGGCGTATCTTTGCCGCGCAATCGGGGCAGTATTTCGCCCGGTTGCTGCCCGCCGCAAACGTGCTGCCGCATACCGCGCAACGCTTCAAATCGGTTTCCCCGCTGCGGGTGATCTGTTCGCAAAGCTGCCTGTCGGCGGGTAATACCGCTTCGCGGAAATAGCGGCATAGCAGCGAATAGCTGATACTCTGCACACAAACGCAAGTTTCCCCGTCGTCCAGCAGCAGACAATTCCCGCAATCGTTGTTTGCACAAGCGGCGCGGGTCATTTTCTTTACGGCGCGGTATTGCTTTTCATCAAGCCTTATCATTTTCGGTTCTGCTCGACGCGGAAGTTTACATACTTGCCGCCTGTGTCGGCAAGCAGCACAACTCCGTCAAAGGTCTTTCCCGTCTTGGTCGAGTACATACCTTTGATTTTTACCTTTCCGTCTTTCAAAAGGGCGGCGGCAATCGCCTTTGTGAAAGCCTTTTTGCGCTGCTCAAAAAAGCGGTCATTCTTCCACATCACAAAGCTGCAAGCCCTGTCGGAGCAGTAAAAGTTTTTCTTGCCCTCGTAAACCGCCGCGCCGCAACGGGGGCAAGTGCCGATTGCTTCCCGCTGCGGGGTAAACAGCTTCGCTTTATCCTCGGAAATCGCGGAATAGGTCTTGACAAGCCCCGCTGTCATTTCCTCAATCCCGCGCATGAAGTCGGCGGGGCTGTCGCTGCCCTTTGCAATCCCGGTAAGGCGCGTTTCCCATTCTGCCGTAAGCTGCGGGGACGTAAGGCTGTCGGGCAGAATAGCGACAAGGTTATACCCGTCCTTTGTGGGGATTAGCTTTTTGCCCTTGCGCTCGGCAAAGCCCGCGCTAATGAGTTTTTCAATGATACCCGCCCGCGTCGCGGTGGTGCCTAACCCTTTGCGCTCCGCGTCCTCCGGCGTGTCCTCCTTTCCCGCACTCTCCATAGCCGAAAGTAACGTATCTTCGGTAAATGCCTTTGGGGGCTGCGTGTAACGTTCGGAGATCTCCGCTGCCGGATTGTCAAAGGTCTGCCCCTCGGCAAGCGGGGGTAAAACCGCTTCCGGCTCTGCGTCCTCGTCCTGTTCCCCGGACGCGGCGCGGGATAGTCTTTCAATCTCGCGCCAACCCTCGCAAAGCGTCGTCCTGCCCTTTGCGGTAAAGGTATAGCCGCCGCAAGTGAAAACCGCCGTAACCGCTTCATACTCATAGGGCGCGGCAACGGCGCAAAGCAGTTTTGCGCACACAAGGGTCATTAGCTTTTTCTCACTTTCGGCAAGGGAAGAAAAGCCCGTTTTCACAAACTCCGCTGTCGGCAAAATGGCGTGATGGTCGGTTACTTTGCTGTTGTCGCAAATCCTCGCAAGGTCGGCTTGCAGCTTCACGCCCTGCATAAAGGGGAGAGCAGCGCAAAGGCCGGTGATAAGTTCCTTTGTGCTGCCCTCCATATCGGAAGTGATATATTTGCTGTCGGTGCGGGGATAGGTCAAAAGCCGTTTTTCATAAAGGGCTTGCGCATAGTCAAGGGTCTGTTTCGCCGTAAACCCATACAAACGGTTTGCTTCCCGCTGCAAGGCGGTGAGGTCAAACAGTTTCGGCGGGGCTGCGGTCTTTTTCTCTTTTTTAAGGGAAGTACAAACGGCCTGCGATTTCTCGCAAGCCGCTTTCATCTGCCGCGCCGCCGCTTCGTCGTCCTGCCTTTCGGAAAGGGCGGCAACGCCGCCAACGTCCAGCCGGACGACATGATATTTCTCTTTCTTAAAGCTGCTGATTGCATAGTCGCGGTTTACCAGCATAGCAAGGGTGGGCGTTTGCACTCTGCCGACATTCAATGTTTTATGGTAGAGGATAGAGAAAAGGCGGGTCGCGTTAATGCCAATGAGCCAATCGGCCTTTGCTCTGCAAAGCGCGGATTGATAGAGGTTGTCATAGCCGCGCCCGTCTTTGAGATTTGAAAAGCCCTCGCGGATTGCACTTGCTTCCATGCTGCTAATCCAAAGGCGGGAAAAGGGCTTTTTGCAATTCGCCTGTTCATAGACAAAGCGGAAAATGAGTTCCCCCTCGCGCCCGCTGTCGCAAGCATTGATAATCTCGGTAACGTCGCTGCGGTGCATAAGGTCTTTGAGAATGGAAAACTGCTGCTCCTTGCCGCTGGCAACAATAAACTGCCACTCCTGCGGGACAATGGGAAGATCGTCGTACTTCCATTTACGGAATTGTTCATTGTAGGTCGCCGCGTCTGCAAGGCTAATCAAATGCCCGATACACCACGACACAAGGTAGCCGCCGCCCTCAAAATATCCGCTGCGCTTTTCATTCGCGCCCATAACGGCGGCAATCGCCGCCCCGACGCTCGGTTTTTCTGCAATTACAAGTTTCATAGATTATCGTCCTCCTGCTCGGTCTGTTCGGTTTCGACTACTTCCGTTTCCTCGTCGTCCTCGTCAAAATCAAGGTCGTCAAGGCTGCTGCTGCCTTTCGCCGCGTCCTTTTTGGGCTTCAAAATCTTAAAGTAGTAGAACGCGCCGCCGCCCGCTGCGGCAACAAGCAGCACGACAAGCAGAATACCCATGCCGCCGCCTTTTTCTTCTTCCGGCGGCTGCTCGGTTTCTTCCGGCTCCGGCTCGGCTTCCACACCCGCGCACTCGCTCATGTTGACGCTGCAAACCGGGCAAGCGGTGTTGACGCTTCCGGCAACGCATTTATCGGTGCAGCTACAAACGGGGGCTTCGGTCTGCCCGTCCTCCATAAGGGCGGTTAAATCCGCTTCGTCCACTTGGTTAAGGAAATGGACGGTATTTTCCCCGTCCTCGGCGCGGTCAATGATGATGTAAAAATAGTTGCCACTTTTGGTAACGACGGTGATAAACTGCTTGTCGCCGGACGCTTCACCCGTTATATCGTCCACAAGGGACATATTCCCGTCCGGGGTAAGGGGCTGCGGCTCATAGCCGCCCGTCGTTTCTTCCGGCTCGGTTTCCGGCGCGGGGGTTTCCTCGGTTACGGGGGTAGGCGTGTCGTCGCTTTCATCGCCACCGCCCGCATAAGCGGTAACAGAAAAGCCGCACATGATAACCAGTGCGGCAAGCAATACGGTAAACTTTCGGATTATCTTTTTATTCTTCATTGTCGTTGTCCTCCTGTTCGGCGGGGTAAGTGGCTTCCGGCTGCGGCAAGGTGATTTCGCCGCTGGCGTAAGCGGAGAGGAACGCGGCAAGCTGCGTCCCGTCAAGGTGTACCGCCTTTACCATTTGCACGATCTGCGCGTTTTCTTCCTCGACTTTCTGCGCTTCAAGGTCTTTCAGCTTCTTTTGCTGTTCAAGGATTTTTGCCCTCGTTTTCTCAATATCCCTTTCGATACGGTCAAGTTTCGTGTTCGCCATAGTCATTTACTCCTTTCCAAACTGTTCTTTCCATGAATAGCTGCGCCCCAATCCCTTAACGGTTTTAAGATAGGGCATAGCGTTTTCTTCCAAAGTCGCCGCCCGGTTAAATAGATCGGGATAGTGTTCTTTGAGATATAAAATCTCTTGTTTCTTCATGCTCGGACAAAAGAAACAGGACGATTTACCCGGCTGCGGCAATCCTGCCGCTTTGATTTCCCGGATACAATCGTCCCTGTTCCAGCCCCATTCTTCAATGAGGGGGTAGCGGTTATGATATTTTTTGTCGGCTTCGTTGTACTTGCGGGAATGTTCATACCGTTTCACTTCTCCCGCGTCATAGCCGATATAGCGGTTGACTTTCTCGCCGCGCTGCCATACTTCGCGGCAAGGCGCATAGTGGTTGCAAAACTTTTCCTGCGGTGCGATTTTGTGTTTCTGCGAACAACGCTTATGCCCGTAGGCAATCGACGGGAGCGTATGAGAGCGCAAGCACTCGGTTTCAAGAGATAGGCGGTTGCCGTAGCGGTCAACATACTGCACAACGGTAATCTGCGGCATACCGTGTTCCGCAAGCCATTGATTGATTATCTCGATAAATTGATAGGTATGCGGGTGTTCCGCGCCCGTATCGGCAAAGGTGATAAGGTCAATCGGGATTTTGTGCTTGTATAGGCCAATAAGTAAGGCGGCACTATTCGTGCCGCCGCCAAAAGATACAATATTCATTTTTCAACTCCTTTTAATTGTAATTTAACCGCCCGTAGGCGTAAAAGTGGGATTGCCAATAGCTGGTGTCCAGCTTTGAATACTGGATAGGGTCGCCACAATGCAGCATGACGGGGCTTCCGTCCCCGTCCTCGCCCACATAAATCCCCACATGGGAAACGCTGGGGGTGTCGTATGTACCCGTAAAGAACACCAAATCCCCCGGCTGCGGGTTAGAAACAGGGGTTGAGATGTTGTAAAGCCCTTGCGCCCCAAGTCTGCCCGTATTGTATAGGCCGCTGTTCGTCAACACATAACTCACAAAGCCGCTGCAATCAAAAGAGGTTTCCGGGGTGCTGCCGCCCCACACATAGGGAAAACCGACGTATTTATCTGCTTCCTCCATGAGCCGCGCAAACTTTTCATCGGAACCCAGCAGCGCGGCGGGTACTTCATAATCGGCGGGCGGGTTTTCATAGTATTTAGACACATAGCCGGATTGCGGGAAAAGGTCGGGTCTGTTTCCCAGCGACGACATATACATAGCGTACATGGATAGCTGTTCTTCGCCCATGATGTAAACGGGGACATGGGAGAGGTTGAAGTTTTCCAAATCCACATGAAGAATGTAATAGTTATAGGGGACTTCAACCGTATAGGGGTTGCCCTCGCTGTCCGTCCTTGTTTCGGTGCGGTAGCGTACCTGTACTTCTTCCTCGACCGTCAAGATATACTGTTTCTCAAAGAGCATTTCAAGGGTGCTTTGCACTTCATCGAGTGTAAACACGCCCTCATGCCACGCGGAAAGGATAGAAATTAGCACATAGGGGTCATGCTCGATCTCGTCCGCGTTTACCCGGTATTCGTCATAGCCGGGGTATTCGCTTTCGATATTGTCCAGCATATCTTGTAACTCGGCTTCCATAGCGGCATACGCGCTTTCCGCGCCCGTTATATCCGCGTCCTCGGAGAGATAGGACGACGCAATCAAGCCGCTGCCGCTGTTGCCGCCAAAGAGGGAGCAAGAGGACAGCCCGCCGAAAAGCAGCAGCACGATAAAGGCAATCCCGCCCACAATCAAGCAGCCTTTCCAATGCCGGACAACAAAGAACGTCGCCCGTTTGGTTTCCTGCGCGGTTTTCTTCGCCGCCTTTGCGGTGGCTTCAGCGGTTTTTTTCGCTTTGCCGCCCGCTTTCAGCGTTTTTGCATACTGCTTTTTAATGCGCTGCTTCTGCCAAAAACGGGAAATGGGGTTGGAGTGCGCAAGCGCGGGGTTATCGTGCAACGCCTTTTGATAGAGAAAATCTGCGTTTGCCTTTACCGCTTGTTTTTCCGCTGCCGCCGCTGCCCGGTAGGGTTTCAGCTTATGGCGGCGTATGCCGCCCTTAACTGCCCGCGCCGCCATGCCGCCCGCTTTCTCTCCGGCAAGTTCTACCCGGTGCCCGCTTTCCACACCGACGTTTTCTTTCTCTACCTCGTAGATTTTCCCATGTACGGTACTGTTTAACTCCTGTGCCGGACGGGATAAGGGGTTATGCCGCAACTTGCCGTTTGGGGGCTTATCCGTCTTTTCAAAGGAAAGGCGCGTCTTTGCCTTGCCTTTCGCTTCGTCAAAAACGCGCTCTTTCTTGATTTTGGTCTGCTTGGGGATAGCCGCCCGCGCTGCGTCTAAACAGTCTGCCGCCTTATCCGATTTCTTGATCGCTTTTTGAAGTTCCGGCGTTGCCCGTTCCGCTTCGGAAAACTGCAAGCGGGAAGAATGGGTTTTAGGCTGCGTCGCGTCAAGGGCTTTTTTCTCCGCGCCTTTTGCTGCGTGTCGCTCAATCTCTGCGCCGATATGCTGCACAACCTTTTCCGCTGCCACCCCTGCGGGGGCTGAATAGTTTTCTTCCTGCGGCCTTTCGCTGATACTGGACGTTTCGCCCGTCGTGAGGTTTTCCGCAACCGCACCGTCGCGGGTCATTTTTTGCGTTACCTTGTCGGGGGCTTTCAGTTCCTTGCTCAATCTTCATCACCTCCAATCCGCTGTTTTGCAAGTTCGCAATAGTCGGGGTTTAACTCAATGCCGATATAGCGGCGGTTAAGCCGTTTTGCTACCATGCCCGTCGTGCCGCTGCCGAAAAAGGGGTCAAGGACAATCCCGCCGATGGGACAGCCCGCCAAAATGCACGTTTCCGCAAGTTTCGGCGGGAACGCTGCGAAATGCCCGCCATGATAGCCGACATTGTTAATCTGCCAAACGTTGCGGCGGCTGCGGACGGGAGAAATCAACTCGTCGGCGTATGCGCCCTTTTCGCGGGGGCGGTTGATTTTCTGCGGTTGGTTTTGCCCCGGAACAGTAACGTTATACTTATTTCCTTTGCTAACTCCGCTTTTCAGCCGCCCCGCCGTTGTGGGGGCTATCGGCTCGGCTACTGCTTGCCAATCGTAATAATACTTCTTTGACTTGGTAAGCAGAAACACATATTCATAGCAGCGGGTCGGCCTGTCCCGCGTGCTTTCCGGCATGGGGTTTGTTTTGTGCCAAATGATAGAACTGCGCAAATACCAACCGTCGCCCCGCAAGGCGAGGGCTACAAGCCACGGAATACCAATTAAATCTTTGGGCTTGCAGCCGGGGGCGCGGTGGTTAAACGCCACTTGCTGCCCGTTCCTGCCTTTGGGGTATTTGGGGTCTTGGTGGTCGGCTTTGCTGCCTGTGCCGCAATAAGTGTCCGCGATATTCAGCCAACAAGTACCCTCCGGCGTAAGCACCCGCTTTACCTCATGGAATACCGCCGTAATACGGGAAACATATTCCTCCGGCGTTGCTTCCCGTCCGATCTGCCCGTCTGCGCCGTAGTCCCGCAAGGCATAGTAGGGTGGGGACGTTACGCAACAATCAACTGCATTTTCCGGCAAGGTTTGAAGCACCTGCAAGCTGTCGCCGCAATAGATTTTGTCCATTTCTATCCTCATGCCGACACCTCGCCGGGTTTGGTCGTCATTACACGATAGAGTTCCGTATCTTGCGGGAAACGGTCAATAAAGGGCAAAATCACGTTGCCATAGAAGATAAGCCCCTCGCCCGCGTCGGAATGGGTTACATAGGTCATTTGCTGCTGCGAAATGTTAAGCTGCTTTGCAAGGATTTCCCTGTCGCCCTGGGCTTGGTTGAGCATATACACAAAATCGCTGTTTTCAAAAATGTTCTCCACCTCGCGGGACGATAACAAATCTTTCACGTTTTGGGTGATACCTGTCGGAATACCGCCCCATTTTCTAAAACGCTTCCAAATCTCAACGCTGTACGCTGCGGTCTGTTCCTCTTTGAGCAGCAAATGAAACTCGTCGATATAGTACCGCGTCGCCTTGCCTTCGCTGCGGTTTGCAACGGTGTACAAAGGGAACATAATAAAAAACTTAATAATGGACTGCCAATCTTACACAAAGTACCGCCCAAACGAGACTACGGGCGGTATTTTTGTATCATGGCGGAGAAAGGAGGAACTTCCCACGGGGGCTTGACTGAAAAGTTGAGCCCCTTTTTTCATGCCAAAAAACAGGAGGTAAATGCTTATGGCAGATGATAAAACCACAAAAACGCCGGAACAGCCGGTAACGGATAGCGGGCCGGGCAAGGAAACGCCTCCCGCTCCCCCAAAAGAGCCGGGGAAGGTTTCCGTTTCCCCGAAGCCGGAAAAAAAGACGGAACCAGAGGTAAAGAACCCACAGGTTTCTGTCTATAACTTCGCTGAAATTATGAAGGAAAAGAAAGTCGAGGAACGGGCGGCAGCTCCCGGCGTGGAAAAGCCTGACCCGGCAAAAGCGGAGAAACCGGAAAAGCAGCCGGAGGCTCCGAAAAAAGCAGAGGAAAAACCCAAAGAGCCGGAACAGCCGAAGCGCCGGGGACGTCCCCCGAAAGCAAATAAGGACAAGGACGCAGCCCCGAAGTCCAAAGCTCCCGCACAGAAACCGGAAAAGGCGGTCAAAAAGGAACCGGAGAAAAAAACGGCTCCAACGATACAGGCCGCTCCCGCTCCGAAAGGACCCGAAAAGCCAAAGGATGCTCCACGCCGGGGCAAGGAGCAGATCGTCTATATCAAGCTGAACGAACTCCACGCCTTCAAGAACCATCCCTTTGAAGTCCGGGATGATGAAGAAATGCGGGCTATGGTGTCCAGCGTCAAGGACAAGGGCGTGACCCAGCCCGCTATCGTCCGTCCCCGTGAGGATGGCGGCTATGAGATCGTGTCCGGCCACCGCCGCCAGAAAGCCAGTGAGCTTGCCGGATATGCGGATATGCCCTGTATCGTCCGAAACCTGACAGATGATGAAGCCATCACACAGATGGTGGAGGACAATCTGAACCAGCGTGAAGAAATCCTCCCCAGTGAGCGGGCCAAAGCCTTAAAAATGCAGCTTGAAGCCATCAAGCACCAGGGCTCCCGCACTTCGGGCCAGATTGACCCGAAGGACGCAGGTAAACGCTCCAACGAGATCGTGGCCGAGCGGAACAAGATGGCCGTCAAGCAGGTGCAGCGGTATATCCGTCTCAATGAGCTGGTTCCAGACCTGATGAAGCTGATGGATGAAAAAAAGCTGGGTTTTACTACGGCGGTGGAGCTTTCCTATATCGGCAAGAAGAACCAGAACTATATCGCCGTCGCCATTGACAGCCAGCAGTCCTCGCCTTCACAGGCGCAGGCAAAGCGTATGCGTGAGTTGGACGAAAAGAAGCTGCTCAACGGGGACGTGATCGACGGCATTATGATGGAGGACAAAAAGGAGGTAGACAAAGTGATTTTGACAGGTGCGGAACTGAGCAAGTATTTCGGCAAGGAAACTACGCCGAGGGAAATGAAGGACCAGATTATCAAGCTGCTGGACGACTGGAAGGGCCAGCAGAAGGAACACGAAAAGCCGGAGAAGAAAAACGAACAGGAAAAGTAAGCCGAAACTTCGGGTCAACGTGGCCCGAGGATTGCGGGGCTCTGCCCCGCGCCCCGAAGCTCTGGAGATATAAATTATTCCCCGTCGCCAGTTATTCCGTAGCATAGCCGGGAAAATCAGTCAAGGGCAGCGCTGCCGCAGGCGGTGCCAGAGGCACCCTTGACGGATTTCTCCCGGTTATGCTTTTTCCCGATCAAGCGACGGGGATATAAATTCTCCAGAGCCGTTCCCCTTCCCGGGGGAAGGGGCGGAGGGGTTGGGCGATACCTTGCTTTTCCCTAAACCAAAACAGAAATGGAGGTTCAACCAATGAAACGACCTTTAGCATACCTGACCGCCGCATGGAGCGGCGAGCCGGATGTTGATATGGAGCTGGCGGCCCACTACTGCCGCCTTGCTTATGAGGCGGGCTTTTCCCCGATCTGCCCGCTCTTGTATCTGCCGCTGTTTTTGAATGACAGCGTTCCCGAGGAACATAAGGCCGGGATCGATATGCGCCGGGATATGCTGCGGCGCTCCCACACCCTGATCGTCTGCGGCAGCGCTGTGGACGAGGATGTGAAAAACGATATTGCGGTTGCCGGACGGCTGGGCATTGCGGCGACAACGCTGGAAGGGGTGCTTGCCGTGAAGGGACACGGCACCCCGGGCCATGCCGGACATTAAGCTGGGGAGCCTTTTCGACGGGATTGGCGTGTTCCCTCTGGCTGCTTCCCGGTGCGGTATCCGTCCGGTCTGGGCCAGCGAGATTGAAAAAGCGCCCATCTCCATAACCAAAAGGCACTTTCCCGACATGGTGCATTTGGGGGATATTACGAAGGTGGACGGCGGGAAAATCCCGCCGGTCCATGTGATAACCTTCGGCTCTCCCTGTCAGAACCTTTCTCTGATCGGCAACCGCTCCGGCCTTGCCGGGGCAAAATCAAGCCTGTTCTATCAGGCGTTTCGTATCATACAGGAAATGAGGGATGCTACTGATAACCTATATCCAGCTATCGCTGTTTGGGAAAACGTCATGGGAGCGTTTTCTACAAATGACCGGATGGACTTTAGAGCCGTCCTATCCGCCTTCTCGGACACCGAAGTTCCAATGCCTCCTTCGGGAAAATGGGGAAACGCCGGAATGGTGCGAGGGGGAACGCCTGATGTGTGCTGGCGGCTCATGGACGCCCAGTATTGGGCAGGCTCCCGAAGGCTGGCACGAAGGCAGCGGATTTTCGTCGTGGCGGATTTTGGAGGCAGATGTGCCGCAGACATACTATTTAAGCCCCGTCCAATGCTCCCACTTCCTCCGCCTTGCGGAGAGGGCGGGCGGGCCGCCGCCGAAGGAGATCGAACAGCTTCTTTTGAAACAGGGCGGCAGATACCAGTCATCCACCCATTTCAGTGCTTCCGTATGCGGGGAGCGGCAAAAAGGCAGGAAGAAACGGCCTTCCGAAACAGCTTCGGATTACCAACTGACCCTTTTCCCACTCTTTTAGCCAGTGATGTAACGCCCTTTGCCTTCTGGTATGAGGGCGACCCGGAGGGCGGCTGTATCCGTTTTCTGACGGAAACAGAAAGCGAACGGCTGATGGGGCTGCCAGAGGGCTGGACAAAGTACGGGGCGGACGGCGTGGAGATTCGGCCTCTGCAACGCTACAAGGCGCTGGGAAATGCGATTGCCCTCCCTTGCGCCGATTACATTATGGCCGGGATTTATGAGGTGCTGGCTGACCGGGCCGGAAAGGAGGAATGAGCCCATGTTTGAAGCCTATATAACCAATACAGCCCTATACCCCTTAATGGGGATTGAGGTAGGGACAACGGTACATTTCCCCATGACGACACAGGAGTTGCAGGCCGCCCTTGCCAAAATCGGGATAGACGGAAAACGGTACAGCGAAGTGTTCTTTACCAGCTTTGACAGTGATGTGCTGGGGCTCTACGATCATCTCTACGAATGTGAGAACATCGACGAGCTGAACGAGCTGGGCCACGCCCTGCTGGAAGTACGGGATAAGGGCGGACTGGAAACCTTTGAAGCCGCTCTTGTCTTAGGAAACCACACAAGGAGCGTGAAGGATTTGATAAACCTGACGCAGAACCTTGACCTTTACCGCTTTTACCCGGATATTTCCGATGATGAAGGGCTGGGCCGTCTTTACGCCGACGAGCTTGGGACTATCGACATACCGGAGCACATTCAGAACTACTTCGATTATGAAGCATATGGGCGGGATGTGCGTATCAACGAGGGCGGCGTATTCGCTCCCGGTGGGTATGTGTCGGCAGTCCCGGAGGGCTTCAAGGAGTATTACCACGGGCCGCAGGACATTCCGCCGGAACACCGGATATTTGCCTATCCTGAAAAGGCCGAGCCTGTCCACTCCATTCTCGCTGCACTCAAACGGTTTCAAGAAGCCCCGCCCGCTCCGAAAAAGGACAAGGCGGGGCCTTCCCATGAAGAACGGTAAGACTTCGGGCCAGCATGGCCCGAAGCATGAAGGAGGTGCATACCATCAACTATTACCCTATCAATGAAGGAGCCGCCCGCCGGGCAAAGGAAATGAACAGCTTTTCCGACTACAAGGAAGGGAGCGCAACGGCGGAATACCGGGCAATGGTGGACAAGGCCGCCGCCATAGCGGAACAGCAGAAATCCCGGGTGGACCCCATGTACCATGAGAAGATCGACCATCTGTTAGACACCTACGCCCGCAAGCTGGCCGAAAACATGAACCAGGGCTTTGCCATTGACGCAAGGGTTCCCTCTGTGATGATCGCCGGACCTGCCAATTTCCCGGTGGGAAAAAAGGAAAAGCAAAACCGGGCTCGGGACAGCAACATGGAGGAATGGCGGTATATTCAAGGGCTTCTGGATAAGATACGCAGTACCGGCATGGGCGGGATCAGCGCCGATGACCCGGCGGTCATCGAAAAGCTCCAGAAGAAGCTGGACGGGCTGGAACGCTCCCAGCTCATTATGAAGGAGGTCAACGCCTATTACCGCAAGCATGGCAAGCTGGATGGCTGTGCGCTACTGTCGCCAGACCAGATTGAAAAGCTGAAAGCAAGCATGGCGTCAAGCTGGCGGAGCGACCCGAGGCCCTTTGAAAGCTACCAGCTTACTAACAACAATGCGGAGATCCGCCGGGTAAAGGCCCGTATCGAACAGCTTTCCAAACAGGCACAGCAGGAATTTTCCGGTTGGGAGTTCGACGGGGGCCGTGTGGAAATGAACCGGGAGGACAACCGCTTGCAGGTGTTCTTTGACGGAAAGCCTGACGCGGACACCCGGGCCGAGCTGAAAAGCAACGGTTTCCGCTGGGCTCCCAGCGTGGGTGCATGGCAGAGGCAGCTCACGGACAACGCCATCCGGGCGGCTGACCGTTTGGAATGTATCAAGCCGCTGTCTGGCGAAAAGCCCTCCCAGCTTCAAAAGAAGCCCTCTATCTTGCAGACCATGCGGGAACAGGGCGAAAAAGTCCAGACGGAGCCGGAAAAGAAAGCTCCGTCCGGCAGGGATGCCGAGCGGTAAGCCTCGGGCCACATTGGCCCGAGGTTTTCTGTTCCCCGAGATTGTACGGGGGCCTCCCGGATAGCGGGAACCCCGACGGAAAGGAGGTTTTATGCAGGAAGAAGTAAACCAAAAAACGGTTGCCCTTTCGATCAGGACAACGAAGCTCACGGGAAAAGTGCTGGCTGCCGCTCTTGGAAAGGTGGCGCGGGCGGTGCAAAAGCACCACCGGAAGGCGCTGACCCCGCAGGGACGCCAGAGCGTAAAAAAGCTGATGAACCACTATGGCGGCAAAAGCGCTATGCCCTATGTGGGAGCCCCAAAGGATTTTGACCGGATTGCGAAGGAGTTCCATGTGGACTACGCTTTCCATAAAGTGAGCCCCGGTCATTACCTACTGTTTTTCAAAGCCAATCAGGCGGACGCTATCACGGCGGCCTTCCAGAAGTACAGCGCAAAGGTGCTGAACAAAGAGCAGGACAAGGCTTCCATCCTCGGCCAGCTTCGGAAATTCACGGAGCAGATCAGGACGCAGGCAAAGGAAAAGCAGCGGACCAGAGAGGCGGTGAAGGACGGACGTTGAGTGACAAGATTAGAAAATATGTGCTCCCAAACCTGCCGTACCTCTTTGTGTTCTGGTTCTTCTCCAAAATCGGGACGGCCTACCGGATCGCCCCCGGCACAGACTTCGGGACAAAGCTCATGGGGATGCTCGATACCTTCCCCAAAGCCTTTGAAACCTACTGGCCGGGGCTTGGCGGTATTGACCTGCTGGTGGGCCTTGCCGGTGCGGCTGGGGTGTATCTGCTGATACAGTCAAAGATCAGGCAGGCGAAAAAATTCCGGCGGGATGCAGAGTACGGCACCGCCCGCTTTGGAACAAAGGAGGATATAAAGCCGTTTGTAGACCCTAAATTTCAGAACAATGTCATTCTGACCGGGACGGAGTTCCTGACCATGAACACCCGTCCGAAAATACCCGCCAATGCCCGGAACCTAAACGCCTGTGTCATCGGCTCGTCCGGTTCGGGTAAGACAAGGTTCTGGCTGACCCCGCAGCTTCTTCAAGCTCATTCCTCGTATGTGGTGGTAGACCCGAAGGGCGGCACCCTCGATCAGTGCGGGCGGTTCCTGCAACGGGAGAAATACAGGGTGCGGGTGTTCAACAGTATCGACTTTTCAAAATCCATGCACTACAATCCGCTGGCCTATATCAAGACGGAAAGCGATGTTTTGAAATTCGTTACTGCTCTGATCGCCAACACCAAAGGCGACGGCAAGGAGGGCGACGAGTTCTGGACTAAAGCTGAAACCCTCTTGTACTGCGCCCTTGTGGCCTACATTGTCTTTGAGGGGCCGGAGGAAGAACGCAACATGAATACGCTGGTGGAAATGATAAACAGCATGGAAGTCCGGGAGGATGACGAAACCTTCAAAAATGCGGTGGACTATATGTTTGACGGGTTGGAACGTCGCAGCCTCCAGCACTTCGCCGTGAGGCAGTATAAGAAATACAAGCTCGCCAGCGGTGATATATGCTCTAAGTGACTTCTTAATCATGATTTTGTCATGGTTAGTGAAGCAATTACTTAGAGCATTTTTGTATCAGGAGGTACAGCCATGAGAAATGAAAAAATTACCCCACTGTACGAGCGCCTGAGCCGGGACGATGAGTTACAGGGCGAGAGCAATTCCATATCCAACCAAAAGCAGATGTTAGAGGATTTTGCCCGCCGGAATGGGCTGCCCAACCCTACGCACTTTACCGATGATGGTATCTCAGGCACCCGTTTTGACCGCCCCGGATTTTTGGCGATGATGGAGGAAGTGGAGGCAGGGCGTGTAGAGGCAATCGTCATCAAGGACATGAGCCGGTTAGGGCGTGACTATCTGAAAGTCGGCCAGGTCATGGAGATTTTGCGGCAGCGCGGCGTACGGTTAATTGCCATCAACGATGGCGTGGACAGTCTGAAAGGCGACGATGATTTTACGCCCTTCCGCAATATCATGAATGAGTTTTACGCCCGCGACACCAGCCGGAAAATCCGATCTGTGTTTAAGTCAAAAGGCATGAGCGGTAAGCACCTGACAGGCACCGTGATTTACGGCTACTTGTGGGATGAAAAGCGGGAACATTGGCTGGTAGATGAGGAAGCCACCGAAGTGGTACGCCGTATCTTTTCCCTCACGCTGGAGGGATATGGGCCTTATCAGATCGCTTGCAAGTTGTCCGCAGACCGGATTGAAATTCCTGTCGTACACCTTGCCCGATTCAACGAAGGTGTGAACCGTTCAAAGCCGGTCAAAGACCCCTATGGATGGGGATCATCTACCATCGTGAACATTTTGAAAAAACGAGAGTATTTAGGGCATACCATCAATTTCAAGACCCGCAAGCACTTTAAGGACAAGAAAAGCCACTATGTTTCTGAGGATGAATGGACGATCTTTGAGAATACCCATGAAGCCATTATCGACCAGCAGACCTTTGATTTGGCGCAGAAAATCCGCAGCAATGTACGGCGTTATCCAAACGGCTGGGGCGAAGCGGCTCCCCTCACAGGTTTGCTCTATTGTGCCGATTGTGGCGGCAAGATGTATGTCCACCGCATCAACAATGGCAGGCGGATTTCTCAATATACCTGTTCCAATTATACCAAAGTTCCGTGTGGGACACTATGCCCTACACAACACCGTATCAATGAGAGTGCTGTTCTGACATTGGTTTCTGACACGCTCCGGGCTATCGCTGAATATTCCAGAAATGACCGGACGGAATTTATTCACACCGTTCAGGAAACGCAGGTTGCTCAACAGAGTGCCGATATATCGAAAAAGCGCAGGCGTCTGGCTGCTGCTCAAAAGAGAACCGGAGAACTGGAAAAACTGATTTGCAAAATCTATGAGGACAATGCCCTCGGCAAGCTGTCGGATGCACGATATAGGGCGCTTGATGCACAGTATGCCAAAGAGCAGGACGCACTTGAGATTGAAATTGCGGAGCTGGAAAAGGCTGTTACCGGCTATGAGCAGAGCCAGAAATCCGCAGAGAAATTTATAGCCCTGATTGATAAGTATGAGAATTTTGACACGCTGACAAACACCATGCTCAACGAGTTTGTAGAGAAAATCCTTGTCCACGAACGCGCCCGAAAAGGCAGCCAGGACACCACGCAGGAAATTGAAATCTACTTCAATTTTTTAGGACGCTATATCCCACCATCCTTACAGCCGGTTCCTTTAACCCCGGAGGAACAGGAAGAACTGCAGAAAAAAGAAGAACGCAAGGACAGGCTTCATCAGAATTATTTGAAGCGGAAAGCCAGCGGCGCACAGAAACAGTATGAGGACAAAATCAAGGCGAAGAAAAAAGCGGAAATGGACGCTAAGAAAGCCCTGATCCGGGCTGAGGATATGAAAAAAGGCGTTTTTTCTACTGTCGGACAGCTGCCGAAAGAAGAACCACGCAAAGGCAGCATAGCAGCCAGCGCAGCAGTCTAATCATCACGAAGCAAAGGAGAATGAATATGAGTAAGTTGACTTACATTCGTTGTGGAGATTATGATATACCCAACCTAAAACTTTCTGAACAGCCGGAAACTTCTATCGGCAAGTACGGCAGAATGCGAAAATCCTACCTAAAGGAACATCGCCCCATTCTCTACAACCATCTGCTGATGAGCGAGAAGCTGTATCCACACCTGTTAGAGATTGAGCGGACAGCACAGGGGCGTGTGGAAACCATGTTGCCTCACAT
>NZ_JAFREK010000043.1:0-23989 GCF_017377535.1 Faecalibacterium sp. Marseille-Q4137 | reverse complement strand
TTATAACACCTGCCGACGAAATGCCGACAATCAACAAGAGAGGGATCGATACTATTATGTCTTTGAAGAAGAAAATTGCTGCGGCTTTCATCGCTTGTGCGATGACGCTTGCCGTGGTTCCTTCCGCCTTCGCCTGCACGGCACTCTATGTCGGCAGCGACCTCACCGAGGATGGCACCACCATGTTTGGCCGGATCGAGGATCTGGGCACCAACGATTACAACAAGCTGTTCAACATCAGCCCCGCCGGGAAGCACACCGCGGGCGAGGTGTACGAGGGTTGCTACGGCTTTACCTACACCTTCACCCACGACAGCTACCGCTACACCGCCCGCCGGGACGACAACGGTCTGGGTGTCTGCCCGGACTGCGACAGCACCCACGAGCACACCCCCTATGAGGAGGCTGGCACCAACGAGAAGGGCGTCATGGTCTCTGCCACCGAGTCTCTCTACGGCACCGATGCCGTGCTGAGCGTAGACCCCTATGTGGACAACGGCATTGAGGAAGCCGAGATTACCACGGTGCTGCTGAGCGAAGCTTCCACGGCCCGCGAGGGTGTTGCCCTGCTGACCTCTATCTACGACAACGCCGGTGCAGCCGGCGGCTCCGGCGTGTTCATTGCCGACCAGAACGAGACCTGGTTCGTGGAGAACCTGACGGGCCACACCTACCTTGCCCTGAAGCTCTCCTCCAGCGTGGTCTTCATGCAGCCCAACATCGCCGCTATGGGCAAGATCGATCTGGATGACACCGACCATGTGGTGGCCTCTGCCAACCTGATCTCCGTGGCCCAGAAGGCCGGTACCTTTGTGGGCGATGCCGCTGCCAATGTCATCGATCTGGATGCCTCCTACAACGGCGACATCGCATCGGACCGCATGGCAGCCGGCCTGAACTACCTGTACGGCACCGACACCTTTACGAAGGACAACTACAGCGAGACCGACTTTGCTATCAGCAACGTCGGCGAGAACGGTGCCATCGTCCCGGTCTACTCCAATATCCAGCTGACCAAGAAGTTCTCGGTGGAGGATTCCATCCACTTCTTTCAGACCGAGCCCATCGGCAAGACGGGCAATGTGGAGACTCATCTGTTCCAGGTGAGCGCCACCGGCGATCTGAACACCGCCATTACCGAGTGGACTGCTTTTGACGACGACGTGTACAACGCCTTCGTCCCTTACTATCCGATGCTGACCACCGACACCGCAGATGTCTACAAGGTCTCGGTCCATAAGGTCACCCGCTCCGACGAGCAGCCCACCGAGGGCGTCTGGTATCAGGATGCCAAGGGCCGCTACTATACCTACCCGGACGACTGGACCGACTCCTTCTACGGCGTGCGTGATGCCCTCTCCAACCTGCTGACCTACGGCAGCAATGGCAATCAGGTCACCGCAAAGGATCAGGCTGCAGCCAAGGCCAGCTACGCCGCGCTCCAGCAGGAGATCATGGCCGACTACGCCGATATGAAGGCCGCCGTTGCCGCTGCCGACACGCTGGAGGCCAAGCAGGCTGCCGCCACAAACGCCAGCAATGCCATGAGCCAGAAGGTGTACAACACCACCCTGAAGATGTACAATAAGCTCCAGGCCAAGACGGCCGCCCGGGCATGGGTCAGCTCCCTGCTGCACTGAGGCTTTGCAGCGCCTGAGGCGTTTCCCATAAAACCGCAGCGCCCCCGGTTTCCATGACAGGAAGCCGGGGGCGCTTTGTGCGTGACTGCTCCTTGCAAACGCCGCCCATTCGTTCTATATGACAAGGCAAAACTGCCGGAATTCTATTTGCAGGAAGAAAATTTGGAGAAGATCATTGCGGAGATGGGGTAAAACATACTGGAAATTCACAAATAACGTATCATCGTTACTCCGAACGCTCTGTAATTTTGGCACCCGCTCAGGCTGCGATCAAGAACCCCCGCAAGTGATTGCGTGAGGGCTTGAAAAAGCACAAATAAAGCAAGTGAACCGCCCCGGTTTCCGTAACAGGAGATCGGGGCGGTTTTTGTGTCATTTGCTGAATCGGAAGGATCTGCTTGTAAAGCTGAGAAAAAGGTGTAATACTTTTCCCCGCCCACGCGGGGGTTCTACATTGACAACCCTGCGCAAAAAGCAGATAATAGGTTTATCTTGAATGCAGAGCGAGGGAAAGTATATGCTGTATTTTGAAAACGATTACTGCGAGGGTGCGCATCCGGCAATCTTACAGAAGCTGGTGGAGACCAACTTTGAAAAGGTCTCCGGCTACGGCACCGATCCCTATTGCGCCAGTGCGCGGGAGAAGATCCGCGCGGCGTGCGGCGCACCGGATGCCGATGTCTGGTTCATTTCGGGCGGCACCCAGAGCAACGCCATCGTCATTGCATCGATGCTGCGCCGCTGGGAGGGTGTGCTGGCCGCATCCACCGGCCATGTGGCCGCTCACGAGGCCGGTGCCATCGAGTTTACGGGCCACAAGGTCATCGGCCTGCCGCACACCAACGGCAAGCTGGATGCCGGGACGGTTGAGGACTGGTGCAGGACCTTCTATGCCGATGGCAATATGGACCACCTCGTGTTCCCGGGCATGGTGTACATCTCCCACCCGTCGGAGTACGGCACCCTGTACACCAAGGCAGAGCTGGAAGCGCTGTCTGCTGTCTGCCATAAGTACCACATGCCGCTGTTCATGGACGGTGCCCGTCTGGGCTATGGTCTGGCCGCCGAGGGCACCGATGTGACGCTGGCCGATGTGGCCCGCCTGACCGATGTGTTCTACATCGGCGGCACCAAGGTGGGTGCGCTCTGCGGCGAGGCAGTTGTGTTCCCCCACGGCGCACCGGCTCACTTTATGACCATGGTCAAGCAGCAGGGCGCTCTGCTGGCAAAGGGCCGTCTGCTGGGCATCCAGTTCGATGTGCTGTTCACCGATGACCTGTACCAGACCATCAGCAAAAATGCCATTGAGACCGCCGCCGTGCTCAAGAAGGGACTGGCCGAAAAGGGCTATTCGTTCTTCATGGATTCGCCCACGAATCAGGTGTTCATCGTGTTGTCCAATGAGCAGCTGGCCGCGCTGGAAGGCAAGGCCAAGTTCGGCTTCTGGGAGAAGTACGATGATACCCACACCGTTGTCCGCATTGCCACCAGCTGGGCCACCCGGATGGAAGAGGTGGAGCAGCTGCTGGAGCTGATGTAAGGGCACACCTGCCAAACGGCGGAGCGTCTCTTTGTGCAGGATGCAGATTGTATTTCCCGCGCGGATATGCTATTCTTAACTGGATAAAGGCTGCACTTTGTGCACCGTGGAAGGATGGTTTGTATTATGGGCTTTTTTGACAAGCTTTTTGGCGGCAAGGCCGCATCCGAGACGAAATTTTCCGGCCAGAAGATGACGGTCATGCTTCCCATTGACGGTAAGGTGATCCCGCTGGAGCAGCTGCCTGACGAGACTTTTGCCTCTGCGATCCTGGGCCCCGGCTGTGGAGTGGAGCCCACCGGCGACACCGTTTATGCTCCCTTTGACGGCACCGTTACGCAGGTGCCCGAAAGCCTGCACGCCGTTGGTATGATGAGCGATGACGGCATTGAGCTGCTGATCCATGTCGGCATGGACACGGTGGAGATGAAGGGACAGGGCTTTACCTCCCTGACCAAAGAAGGGGCCAAGGTCAAGGCCGGCACCCCGCTGCTGAAGGTGGATCTGGAAGCCATCCGCGCCGCAGGCCACCCCACTGCAACGGCTCTCATCGTGACCAACAGTGATGACCTGCCGGAGATCAGTGTTGTTGCAAACGGCGATGCTGCCGCTGGCACGCCGGTGTTCAAGTTCAAGAAATAAGTGAGCAGATCCCCCGGAGGCAGAGTGCTTTCGGGGGATTTTTGCGGAGAAAAGTCGTACTTATTTGCAAAAAATGCTGTATTTTGCGCGATTTTCTCTTGCATTGCAGGGGGAGTTGTGCTAGAGTAGGCAAAGTGTGAGCCAAAAACCGGTACTGTGAGAGGAAAAGTATATGGAAACAAAAAAGAAGCACGAATTATCCCTTGCAAAACGCATGGCGATCTCTCTGGTCTGCGGCCTGGTGGCCGGTCTGGCCTTTATGTTCCTGCGGGAGCATCTGAACGCCAGCGGTCAGGCACAGACCTGGACCACCATCAATAACCTGCTGTTCCAGGATATCACCGCCGAGGGCGCTGAGCGTTCCTTTGGCATCTTCTACATCATCGGCCAGCTCTTCATCAAGGCGCTGCAGCTGGTGATCATCCCCATGGTCTTTACCTCCATTTCGCTGGCCATCGGCAGCATTGCAGACACCCGCACCATGGGTCGCATTTCCGCAAAGACCCTGTTCTGGTTCCTGCTGTGCTCCTTCCTGGCGCTGCTGCTGGCAGGCTGTGTGGGCTACGGCACCTACTCCATGGGCCTGTTCAACACCCGCATCGAGGGTCTGGCAGAAGCCAGCGGTTCCACCGGTTCCAACCCCCTGAACGTGGTGCTGAACATCATCCCCTCCAACATCATCACTGCCTTTGGCAGCAATGGCGCTGTGCTTTCCAGCGTGTTCCTGGCAGTGGCCATCGGCCTGAGCATGAACACCCTGGGCGAGAGCCGCACCGCGACCCTGCGCCGCCTGC
Source organism: Faecalibacterium sp. Marseille-Q4137 (assembly GCF_017377535.1). Taxonomy (NCBI): domain Bacteria; kingdom Bacillati; phylum Bacillota; class Clostridia; order Eubacteriales; family Oscillospiraceae; genus Faecalibacterium; species Faecalibacterium sp. Marseille-Q4137. Next base: position 19,373 of record NZ_JAFREK010000043.1, on the reverse strand, counting down.
TGGGCGAGGTCAACGATGTGGTGGTCGTGTTCCTGAACTTCATCGTCAGCAACTTTGCTCCCTTTGCAGTCTTTGTGCTGCTGACCCGCACCTTCGCCATCTACGGCATCGATTACCTTAAGCCCGCGCTGGTCTATGTGGTGGTCACGGTGGTCCTGCTGCTGGCCTTCCTGATCATTGCCTACCCGCTGGTCATTGCACTGGGTGCCAAGCTGGACCCTTTCACCTTCATCCGCAAGATCGCCAACGTGGCAGTGTTTGGCTTCTCCACCTCCTCCAGCGCCGCCACCCTGCCCCTGAACATCAAGGTGTGCGAGGAAGAGTTCGGCGTGGATGAGAGCATCGCTTCCTTCGTCCTGCCGCTGGGCATGACCATCAACATGGACGGCACCGCCATCATGCAGGTCATTGCCACCGTGTTCATTGCAGGCTGTGCCGGTTACACCGTCACCCCCGGCCAGCTGGTCGTGGTCGCCCTGCTGGCCCTGCTGGCGTCTGTGGGCACCCCCGCCGCTCCCGGCGCTGGGGCTGTCATCCTGTTCACTATCCTGTCCGGCATGGGCTTCGTCAACGACGGCGCTCTGCTGGCCTACTCCCTGATCCTGGCTATCAACCGCCCCATCGAGATGCTGGTCACCTCCCTGAACGTGGTGGGTGATGCAGTTGCCAGCATCTGCGTTGCCAAGAGCGAGGGCCTGCTGAACGAGGAGACCTTCAATAAGTAACAATACGCCGTAACAGGCGCAGCAAAACTCCCATGCACAGCATCTTCCGATGTGAGCATGGGAGTTTTTTGTGCGGTAGTATTTGTGGGGAGAGTGTGGTATACTCGGCTCAGTTCAATAACTCGGAGGTTGTGAAGGCAAATAAAGCGGATACCACAATACAAGTACCAAGGAGGAATATGAGAATGTCGAAAGATGAGTATTTGATAACCGATGCGCCCCTCAAAGCGTTGACGGTTTTTGCAATGCCGATGATTCTTGGGAGTTTTTTTCAGCAAATATACAATATGGCCGACTCCATTATTGTCGGCCAGTTTGTTGGTTCTTCTGCACTTGCAGCTGTCGGTGCCTGTGCAGCATTGACCAATGTGTTCATTTGTGTGGCACTGGGAGCCGGCGTAGGTGCCGGTGTGCTGGTGAGCCGCTATTTCGGTGCCAAAGAATATGGCAAAATGAAAACCATTGTGTCAACGTCCTTGCTCAGCTTTTTGATTCTGAGCATTGTCCTTGGCGTTTTTGGCTTATGCTTTTCCCTCCCGATGATGCGGGGCTTGCAAACCCCTCCCGACATTCTGGATGAGGCGGTGCTGTATCTGCGGGTCTATTTTGCGGGCTTTCCGTTCTTGTTTATGTATAACATTCTCTCCAACATGTTCACCTCCATCGGTGAATCAAGAATTCCCTTGGCACTCCTGATTTTTTCTTCTGTCCTGAATATTTTTATGGACCTTTGGATGGTTGCTGGGCTTGGTCTGGGCGTGTTCGGTGCCGCTCTTGCAACCTTGATTGCCCAAGGCATTTCCGCCATATTTTCCTTTCTGATTTTTCTTCATCGGATGCGGCGATACGAGAGCCCATTTCAACGATTTGACTGGCGGGAGCTGCAATCCATGCTGCAAATTGCCGTGCCGTCGATTCTTCAGCAGTCTACGGTGTCCATCGGTATGCTGATTGTGCAGGCAGTTGTAAATCCATTCGGCACACAGGCGCTGGCAGGCTATTCGGCGACGATGCGAGTAGAGAATGTGTTCTCTTTGATTTTTGTCTCCATCGGCAATGCGGTTTCGCCGTTTGTTTCCCAAAACCTTGGCGCAGGCAAGCCCCAACGCATCAAAAAAGGGTACCACGCTGCACTGGTGCTGGATCTGTGCTTTGCAGCCATTGCGTTTGTGGTCATTGAAGCGCTGCACACGCAGATTTCCTCGCTGTTCTTGGGAAAAGACGGAACGGCGTTGGCCTATCAGGTGTCTGGTGACTATATGAGATGGCTTGGTTACTTTTTCATCTTCATGGGTATCAAGATGGCAACCGATGGAGTCCTTCGCGGTCTCGGAATTATGCGTCCGTTCCTCGTTGCAAACATGGTGAACCTTGCGATTCGTCTGTCCGTTGCCCTGATCTGTGCACCGCGTTTCGGCATTGCCTTTGTCTGGCTTGCGGTACCAGCTGGTTGGCTTGCGAACTTCTTAATCTCCTATGGGGCTCTCAGGAGATCGTGGCCGACTGATAAAATGGCATCAACCAGATAACTTCGCGTTTGTGGAGCGAAGCAGAACAATGAAAGCCCCAGTGGGGCTTTTAAGCGAAAGAACGGTCTTGCGTAGCAAGATGGAGGGGCTTTGCCCCGACAAGTTCGCGTTTGTGGAGCAAAGCGGAACAATAAAGGAGCAGTGCTTCCGGTGGGTGGACCCATTGGAGAGCACTGCTCTTTCTTTGTGGGAAAATTCAGCTGGCAGGAGCGTTACAGCGTGCCGTAGGGTGCAATGCCGATCATGTACTCAACGCCAATGGCGACCAGAACGACCAATGTGGAGATGATGAAGCCGTGCAGCATGGGCTTTGCGCCGGAACGGCAGAGTGATTTAAAGTTCGTGTTCAGACCAATGGCCGCCAGAGCCGCGACCATCAGAAACTTGCTGATGGTCTTCAGGCCGGAAACCAGCCCGGTGGGCAGAAGGCCCAGACTGGTCAGCAGGGACATGGCAAGGAACGCAAGGATGAACCAGGGGAAAATGGAACGGATGCTCACCTTGACACCGTTGGCCTGGGCACTCTCTTTCTTTTTCAGGTGCAGGTTGATGGCGGCAAAGACCAGAACAGCCGGAATGATCGCCAGCGTGCGGGTCAGCTTGACCATCGTTGCAAAGTCGCCGGCTGCTTCACTGAAAGCGTAGCCGGTGGCTACAACGCTCGAAGTATCATTGACCGCCGTACCGGCCCAGAGACCGAATGCGGCATCGGAAAGCCCAAGCCACCGGCCGAGGAGCGGAAACACAACGATCATCACCGTATCGAACAGGAAGGTGGCGGACATACCGTAGGCGATATCCATGTCATCGGCCTCGATCACCGGCGCAATGGCGGCAATGGCAGAGCCGCCGCAGATGCCGGTCCCGGCGTTGATCAGGCTGCTGGTTTTCCAGTTGAGCCCGAGCGCTTTGCCGATCAGTGCGCCCAGTCCAAAGCAGGTGGCCAGGGTGAAGAGCATGACCGTCAGCGAAAAACGGCCCACGGTCAGCACGGTGCGGATGTTCAGGCTGGCACCCAGAAGGACGATGGCGAATTTCAGGACCTTCTTAGAGGTGAATTTGATGCCCGGCGCGGTTGTTTTGTTGGGCTGGAAAAACGCATTGATGGCCATGCCGATAAACAGGGCGATGACCGATGCGCCAATGAGGTGGAGCCCGGCGCTGCTTTCCAGCGTTTCCAGCCACTTGGCGATGCAGGCGATGCCCAGTGCCAGCGCGGCTCCGGGGATCAGGGCGGTGATCTTCTTTGACATTCGTTGGGTTTCCTTTCTTTTGCGAGTTGCACGGAAATAAAAACAAGCGAAAACCACCGGCAGAACCGGTGGTTTATTGCTGGAGAAAAGGGCGCTCAGAACGAGCCGCCGGAGGAGCCGCCAAAGCCGTCGCTGTCCACGGAGGAGCCGCCGGAGCTGCTGCTCTCCTCGTGGGGCGGGTCGTAGACCTGCACACGGTCGGTGTGGGTGTAGTTGTCCACCTGCACCCGCAGCTTTAAGCCTGCGCCGATGTAATCGTTGGCCTCGGTCTTGAGCCGGGCTGTTTTCATCTGGCTGTACAGCACGCCGCAGACGATACCGGCAATGATCATGGGAACGCCGATGACGATGAGGAGCAGGATGGGCCAGCCGCTGGTGTCGTTGTCAACATCCAGCGGTTCGCCGTGCTCGGCGTAGAAATCCAGTGTGTCGGCGCACATGGAGAGGTACTCGGAGGCGGCCTCGGCCCAGTCGTCGTCCGAGAGATAGGGAACAACGGCATCTTCGATCTGCTCGATGCGGTAATCGGTAAAGGCTGTCACGCCGCCGCCGTAGGTGATGGTGACATACTTGCGGGAGCCGACTGCCAGCAGGAAGAGGATGCCGCTCTGTTCAGAGCCGCTGCCCAGACCGTTGGCAAGGTAGTAATCTTTGGCGTACTGGCGCTGGTCGGCATCGCCGATGCTGTCCACCACCAGAAAATACACGTCGCAGTCGTGGCCGTCGCTGGCGGCTTCGGCGGAAGCTTCCAGCTGGCTGTAAGTATCCGCATCGAACAGGCCCATCTCGTCCCGCACCAGCGGTGCGGCGGCAAAGGCGGGGATGCTCAGGCAGAGCGCCAGCACCAGAGCGGCCAGCAGGGCGGCAAAGCGTTTTGCAGTGTGTTTCATTCTGCCACCCCCTTATAACAACAGCAGGAACGCCAGCACTGCCATCAGGGGCAGGCTGATGCCCGCAAACCACGCGGCCACCCGGCTCTTGTCCACCGGCAGGTCGCCGATGAGCCGCCCGGTCTGCCCGTTCATGGCGAACAGGAAGTCCTTGTCCTTCCACCGGGTGTGGAGCATCCAGACCGGCAGCAGGGCGTAGTGGGCGTGGGTCATATCCACGTTGATGTTCTCGGAAATGGGGTGGATCTCGCTGTAGCCGCCGGTGGTGGCGTGGAGCGCATCGGCCGTGGAGTTGTACATCCGGCGGTAGGCGCGCTCGGCACAGGCATCGGCATCCTCGTCATACCGGTCGGCCAGATAGCCGGGCAGGTAGGCCGTGGAGAAGGGCTTCAGGTCACCGTAATCAAAGGGCTCAATGGCATCCATGTGGGTGTTGGGCATCTTGCTGGAGCCATCCACCGGCACCTTGGTAAAGGCGGCCGAGCCCTCGCGGCGTACATCGTAGTGCTGGGTGGTGGTCACCATGTAATCACCCTCGCGGTGGCTCTCGGAGTTCTGGCCCTCGTACCGGCCGCGCGCGTCGGCCTTGGCATCGTAGAGCCAGAAGGGAACATATACGCCCTGGATCTCTGCGATGTGGTTCTGGCTCTTGAACGCCTTGGGCAGGAAGGCCTTGCCCTTGTAATATCTGGTCAGCTGGGCGATGGCGGTCTTTTTGTCCAGCTTGAAGGGCAGGATGTACTCCGGCTTCAGCTTGCCGGAGAGCTTGCCGCCCAGCACTGTGGGGTTGCCGCAGTAGGGGCAGGTGGTGGCGGCGGTGGTCTCGTCACAGACCAGCTCGGCCCCGCAGGTGGGGCAGGAGTAGCTGTTCAGGCCCTCCGCCTCGGCCTCGCTCCACACCGGGCTGTCCTGCCGGGGCAGGCGGGCGGCTTTTTTGGCATCGCCCTCGGCGGCAGTGTCGGCAGCGGCCTGCTTTTTGGCGTAGCGGGCCTCGATGTCCTTTACGTCGTAGGCCGAGCCGCAGTAATCGCAGACCAGCTTGCCGCTGGCACCATCGTAGTGCAGGGGGCCGGTACAGGCCGGGCACTGATAATTCGTTGTCTTTTCAGCCATGCGTCAGACCCCTCTCAGGCCCCAAAGGGCTTGCCGCACTCGGGGCAGAACTTGGGCGGGTTGGCCGGGTCGGCGGGTACAAAGCCGCAGTTGGCGCACTTGGCGGCGGGCCGGGGTCTGCCGCACTCCGAGCAGAATTTGCCGGTGTTCTTTGCACCGCAGCTGCACACCCAGACAGCCGGGGCTTCGGGCCGGGGCTTGCCGCATTCGGCACAGAACTTGCCCGTGTTGCCGGTGTGGCCGCAGCTGCAGGTCCAGCCAGCGGCCGGTGCGGCCTGAGGCTGCGCGGCGGTCTGCTGGCCGCCCATCTGGTAGAGATCCCGGGCGTTGACACCGCCCACTGCAGCGGCCTGGTTCATCCCCATAAAGGCCATGGCGGGACCGGCGGCGGTGTTGGAGGCGGCAGCCTGCATGGCGGAGGCCTGTGCGCCCACCAGATGCGCGGCGGCGCGGGTGGGGTCCATAAAGGCCGCACTGCGCTGCAGCTCCTTGATCATCTGCTCGTCCTCTTCGCTGGCCTTGACACCGGAAACGCCCAGAGAGACGATCTCGATGCCGCGCAGCCTGCTCCACTTGGCGCTCAGCTCCTGATTCAGGGCCTCGGCCAGCTCGGCGGTGTGGCCGGGCAGGGCGGAGTAGCGGATGCCCTGCTCGCTGATCCGGGCAAAGGCGGGCTGCAGGGCGGTCATCAGCTCGGTCTTGAGCTGGCCGTCCAGCGCGTCGCGGGTGTAGGCGTTTTCCACATTGCCGCAGACATTGGTGTAAAACAGGATGGGGTTGACCACCCGGTAGCTGTACTCGCCGAAGCACCGGATGCCGATGTCGATATCGATACCGGCGCGCTGGTCCACCACCCGGAAAGGCACCGGGTTGGGGGTGCCGTACTTGTTGCCGGTGAGCTCCCGGGTATTGATATAGTAGATGCGCTGGTCGGAACCGGCCTGCCCGCCAAAGCTGAACCGCTTGCCCAGCTCGGCAAACACGCTGTCGATGTTCTTCAGCCCGCCGCTGAGCAGGGAGGGCTGGGTGCCGGTGCTGTAGGTGTACTCGCCGGGTTCGGCACAGAGGTCCACCACCTTGCCCTGCTCCACGATCAGCACGCACTGGCCATCGGCCACGGCGATCACAGAGCCGTCCGAGATGACGTTTTCGCTGCCGTGCCGGTTGGCGGAGCGGCCATTGGTCCGTTTCTGGCCCTTGACGGCCAGCACCTCCGCAGGCAGAGCGTCACAATAAAAATATTCCTTCCACTGGTCGCCCATCACGCCGGATGCCGCGCCCATGGCTGCTTTGATGAGACCCATAACTTCAATCTCCTTTTGTGCCGGGCAGTGCCCCAAAGCAGAGAATGACTCCCCCGGGCGCTGCGGAATTTGGGACAAGTATAACATAATCCGGGAAATTGTAAAAGCGATTTGGCAAAAAGGCGGCAAAAAGGCGAAAGAAAAACTTATTCTTGCTTTTTTGCCCCGGCGGGTGTACAATACCCTACGAAAAACAAAACACAGGGGAGCTCGTAAGGCGGGCTGAGAGGAAGTAACCAAACTTCGACCCTTGACCTGATGCGGATAATGCCGCCGTAGGAAGTCATAGGAAAATGATTTTTTGCAGGAGGCACCGCTGTGGTGTCTCCTGTTTTTTGTTGCCGCAAGCCGCCGCAACGGGCGGCTCCGGGCTGAGGGGGAGCGCCCTGAGCCTTGAAATAACTGCGATGGGAAGCCGTGTTCCGGCGTGAGAGGAGGCCAGCAAGCCTCGACCGCTTTTTGAGAAAGAGGAGTTACCAATGAAAAAATTCTCTGTGAAAAAGCTGGCTCTCGCTGGAATGTTCTGCGCCCTGTGCGTGGTGGGCAGTGTGTTCAGCTTCCCGATGTTCGGCAGCAAGTGCGCCCCTGTGCAGCACATGGTCAATGTGCTCTGCGCCGTGCTGCTGGGCCCCTGGTGGGGCGTGGGCGTGGCCTTTGTGGCTTCGCTGCTCCGCAATATCCTGGGTCTGGGCAGCCTGATGGCCTTCCCGGGCAGCATGTTTGGTGCCCTGCTCTGCGGCCTGGTCTACGCAAAGACCAAAAACCTGATCGCCACCCTGGTGGGCGAGGTGTTCGGCACCAGCATTCTGGGCGGCCTGTGCGCTTACCCGGTGGCCATCTGCCTGATGGGCAAGAGCGCCGGTGATATCGCGTTCTACGCCTACATCGTGCCCTTCCTCATCTCCACCGCTGTGGGTGCGGTCATTGCGGGCGTGCTGGTGTACAGCCTGCAGCACTCCGGTGCCCTGCGCTCCATGCAGAGCAGCCTTTCCTGACGGGGGTGCGTCATGTTTGCAGAGCAGTTTGCCAATGTCCGCGCCAAAAGCCCCCTCGTTCATAATATTACCAACTACGTCACCGTGAACGACTGCGCCAACATGGTGCTGGCCTGCGGTGCTTCGCCCATTATGGCCGACGATGCCGCCGAGGTGGAGGATATCACCACCATCTGCGGCGGGCTGAACATCAACATTGGCACCCTGAACAGCCGCACCATTGAATCCATGCTCAAGGCAGGCAAAAAGGCCAATGCACTGGGCCACCCCGTGGTGCTGGACCCTGTGGGCGCAGGCGCTTCCGCCCTGCGCACCGAGACGGCCTACCGCCTGCTGGACGAGGTGCGGTTCACGGTCATCCGGGGCAATATCTCCGAGGTAAAGACGCTGGCTTCCGGCGCGGGCACCACCAAGGGCGTGGATGCCGATGTGGCCGACAGGGTCACCGAGGAAAATCTGGACGGCGCGGTGGCCTTTGCCAAGGCTTTTGCCGCAAAGACCGGTGCCGTTGTGGCTATCACCGGTGCCATTGACATCGTGGCCGATGGGGCAAAAGCCTACTGCATCCGCAACGGCCACCCGATGATGAGTGCCATCACCGGCACGGGCTGCCAGCTCTCTGCCCTGACGGCGGCCTTTCTCACTGCCAACCCCGGTCAGCCGCTGGAGGCTGCAGCTGCCGCCGTCTGCGCCATGGGCCTTGCGGGCGAGATCGCCCATGCACGGCTGACCCCGCTGGACGGCAACGCTACCTACCGCAATTACATCATTGATGCCATTTACAATATGACTCCGGCTCAGCTGGAAGAGGGTGCCAAGTATGAAGTGCGCTGAAGAATATATGCGGCTCTATGCCGTTACCGACCGTGCCTGGGTGGGCCGTCAGACCCTCTATCAGCAGGTGGAGAGCGCCCTGAAGGGCGGCGTGACCTGCGTTCAGCTGCGGGAAAAGGAGCTGGACGAGGAAGCCTTCCTGAAGGAGGCGTTTGAGCTCCACGACCTGTGCAAAAAGTACAACGTGCCCTTTTTTATCAACGATAACGTGGACATTGCCATCCGCTGCCACGCCGAGGGCATCCATGTGGGGCAGGAGGATATGGCCGCTGCTCAGGTGCGCCAGCGCGTGGGCGATGAGATGATGATCGGCGTATCCGTCCACAGCGTGGAGGAGGCCCTGGAGGCCGTCCGGCACGGTGCCGACTGTCTGGGCGTGGGGGCAGCCTTCTCTACCCACACCAAGGAGGACGTGGACGTTCTGCCCGAGGGCATGATGAAAGCCATCTGCGATGCCGTGGACATCCCCGTTGTGGCCATCGGCGGCATCCACAAGGAGAACCTGCTCCGGCTCAAGGGCACCGGCGTGAACGGTGTGGCCCTTGTCAGCGCGATCTTCGGCGCGGAGGACATCGAGGCCGAGTGCAGGGAGCTGAAGGCACTGGCGGAGCAGATCGTAAAATAATCTGTCATCCCGCGGCAAACCGGGGGCACCACCTTGGGCCGCGTTACAAAATTCATGGAGAAAACCAACATGAAAAGCGTATTTTGCGCAGGTGCCGGCATCCAGAGCGTACTGTTTTTTCTGAATGACGGCTGCCTGCCCCTACCCCTGTATGACCAGCACCCTGCTGTTCAGAGATAAACTGTCATTTGGAGGAAAGTACCATGCAGAACTATACCACACAGATGGACGCTGCCCGCAAGGGCATCGTCACGCCGGAAATGGAGATCGTGGCCAAAAAGGAATACCGCACCACGGAGGAGATCCGTCAGCTGGTGGCTGAGGGCAAGGTGGCCATTCCCGCCAACAAGCACCACACCTGCCTGAACCCCGAGGGCATCGGTTCCATGCTGCGCACCAAGATCAACGTGAATCTGGGCGTTTCCCGCGACTGCAAGGATTACAACGTGGAGATGGAAAAGGTGATGAGCGCTGTCAATATGGGCGCGGAAGCCATCATGGACCTGTCCAGCCATGGCAACACCCAGCCCTTCCGCCAGAAGCTGACCCACGAGTGCCCCGTGATGATCGGCACTGTGCCCGTGTACGATTCCGTCATCCACTATCAGCGCGACCTTGCCACCCTGACCGCGCAGGACTTCATCGACGTGGTGCGCCTGCACGCTGAGGACGGCGTGGACTTTGTCACCCTGCACTGCGGCATCACCCGCAAGACCATCGACCAGATCCGCACCCACAAGCGGAAGATGAACATTGTCAGCCGCGGCGGCTCTCTGGTGTTCGCCTGGATGAGCATGACCGGCAACGAGAACCCCTTCTACGAGCACTTTGACGAGATCTGTGAGATCTGCGCCGAGCACGACGTGACCATCTCGCTGGGCGATGCCTGCCGCCCCGGCTGCCTGGCCGATGCCACCGATGTCTGCCAGATCGAGGAGCTGGTACGTCTGGGCGAGCTGACCAAGCGCGCCTGGGCACACAACGTGCAGGTCATGGTGGAGGGCCCGGGCCATGTGCCTCTGAATCAGGTGGCCGCCAACATGGAGGTGCAGAAGAGCATCTGCATGGGCGCTCCCTTCTATGTGCTGGGACCCCTCGTTACCGACATTGCCCCCGGTTATGACCACATCACGGCTGCCATCGGCGGTGCCGTTGCCGCCATGAGCGGTGCAGCCTTCCTGTGCTATGTCACCCCCGCCGAGCATCTGGCTCTGCCCAACGTGGACGATGTGAAGCAGGGCATCGTGGCCTCCAAGATCGCCGCCCATGCAGCCGATATCGCCAAGGGCATCCCCCATGCCCGGGATATCGACGACAAGATGGGCGATGCCCGCCGCGTGCTGGACTGGGATGCCCAGTTCGCCTGCGCTCTCGACCCCGAGACCGCCAAGGCCATCCGGGATGCCCGCCTGCCTGAGGATGACCACAGCGACACCTGCTCCATGTGCGGCAAGTTTTGCGCCGTCCGCAGCATGAACAAGGCACTGGCCGGGGAATACATCGACATCCTGTAACACAGCGTTTTCTTCCTTCTCAGCCGTCCGGTTTTGCTCGCCGGGCGGCTTTTTGTGTGCTCCTGGGCGGGGCGCACGTTTCCTGCTTTACAGAAAAGGGAAAGCATTGTAAAATAGATGGGTAAGTAATAAAATATCCGGCGGGAAGCCCCTGCCTGAGAACGAGGAATAAAAATCATGGCAAGATCGAATATCCGGGTGCTGGCTCTGGACTTGGACGGCACCCTGACCAATGACGAAAAGATCGTTACCCCCCGCACTCGCGCGGCGCTGGATGCCGCCGCCGCACAGGGCGTGACCATCGTGCTGGCCTCCGGCCGCCCCACAGCGGGCATTCTGCCGCTGGCAAAGGCGCTGGGGCTGGACAAAAAGGGCGGCTGTGTGCTGGCCTACAACGGCGGCAAGATCGTGGACTGCGTGACCGGCGAGGCCCTGTATCAGGTGCAGCTGGGGGCGGAGTTCGTCCCGGAGCTCTGCGAATTTGCAGCCCGGCAGGATGTGGCCATCCTGACCTATAACAGCGAGGGCATCGTGTGTGAGCGGGATCAGGACGTGTGGGCAAACAAGGAGTGCTTTACCACAAAGCTGCCGATGATCCATGTGGATGATCTGGCCTCCTATGTGGACTATCCGATCTGCAAAATGCTCATCACTCTTGACCCTGCCCGGCGGGATGCTGTCTGCGCCGCCGGAAAGGAGCAGTTTGCGGGCCGGATCGACCTGTACCCCTCCAGCCCCTTCTTCATCGAGGCCGTGCCGCTGGGCGTGGCAAAGGACAGGAGCCTTGCCGCTCTGCTGGAGCGGATGGGCCTGACCCGGGAGAACCTGATGGCCTGCGGCGACGGCCTGAACGACCGCTCCATGATCTCCTATGCCGGGGTGGGCGTTGCCATGCAGAATGCCGAGGATGCCGTCAAGGCTGTGGCCGATTACGTCACCGCCGCCGACAACAACCACGACGGCGTGGCCGAGGCCATCGAAAAATTTATCCTGAACTGAGAGGAACACAAACAACAATGCCACGCAATCTGGTTTTATTTGATCTGGAATGGAACATCGGCTATAAGCCGTACATCTTTAATTATCATGGCGTGCAGCAGACCTTCCGGGGCGAGATCATCGAGATCGGCGCAGTGAAGATCGACGAGGATGCCAACGTGCTGGATACCTTCTCCATCCACCTGCGGCCCCGCATTTTCCGCACCCTGCAGCACCACATCGCCAAGGTGACGGGCCTGACCCAGGCCGACCTGGACCGGGGCGAGCCCATCGTGCAGGGCCTGCGCCGCTTTATGCAGTGGTGCGGCCCGGATGCCGAGTTTGCCGAGTGGGGCATGGATGACGTGCCGGTGCTCAAGCAGAACCTTTTCCTCTGCAATCTGGACGAGAGCCGCCCCACCCAGTGGTATGATCTGCAGCAGATCTTCCTGCGGGAGCACCCCCGCAAGGAGGGCGAGGGCATGACGCTGGAAAGCGTTGTGACCCGGATGGGCATCCCGATGGAGCGCCCGTTCCACGATGCCCTGTCCGATACCCTTTACACCGCCGATGTCTGCCGTAAGCTTGACCTGCGGGCGGGTCTGGCGGCCTACCCCACCGAGGAGGAATCTCTGCGGGCAAGTCTCTGCCCCGCCCCCGGCGATTACCGGGACTTCCGGGTGTTCCGCGGCTATGTGGAGCAGTCCACCTGGCGCAGCGACCCAAAGATCATCACTGCCAGCTGCCCGGTGTGCGGCGGGGATCTGCAGCCGGATGATATCTGGCTGAAAAAGGGCAACAGCGGCTGGTATACTCTGTCTGTCTGCCCTGCCTGCGCCGGTACCGGCAATGAGGTTGGAAAGGGCGTATTCCAGCGCTATAAGCTGGCCCGGCGGGACGGCCTGCACTGGAGCTTTGCCCGCTGCGTCCAGATCCCGGACGAAGCCGGGCTTGCCCGCTGGGAACGGATGCGCGCCCAGCAGATCGAGCGGATGCAGGCCCGGGCCGAAAAGGCCGCCGCTGAAGCCGCCGGAAAAGCATAAAAATCCCCGCCCTGTGCAGGAAAGGCCCCCGCAGTCTCGTAGTATAGGTGATAGGACAAAAAAAGCTCGTATTTTGTTCACGGGCGTGTCATAGAAACCGGATATACTAAAGAAAAATGAGAGGGAAGGAACACGCGGGATGGAAATGACGATGATAGGCTGGCTCCACCAGCTGGGAACGCTGGAATTCTGGGAGGCCCTGCTGGAAGGCTTTGGCGACCTTGGCCCCATTGCGCCCGTGATCCTTGCGATGGTGGAATCCTTTTTTCCACCGCTGCCGCTCATCGCCATTGTGGCGCTGAATGTTGCGGCCCACGGCGGGCTTCTGGGCTTTGTGTACAGCTGGGCCGGGGTGATGCTGGGCGGCACTGTGATGTTCCTGCTCTGGCGGCGTGTCGTCAAGCGTTTTTTCTGGAAATTTGCCCGCCGCTCGGCCAAGCTGCAAAAGGCGGAGCAATGGGTCAGCCGGTTCGACACAGCGTCCCTGTTCATGCTGTCGCTCCTGCCCTTTACGCCCTCGTCCTTTATGCACTTTGCCTTTGGCATCTCTGATTTTGACGAGAAGCGCTACCTTGTCACCATGCTGCTGGGCAAGGGCGTGATGGTGGCCATGATGGCCCTTTTCGGGCAGTCGCTGGTGTCTGCCATGAAGAACCCGTTCTACCTCGTGCTTGCCATCGCCATCTGGGCGGGAATGTACTTTGCCAGCAAGCACTTCTGTAAAAAGCACGAGATCGATTGAATCGGCGCAGAGCTGCCGCTGAAATGCCAGCGCCTGCGTTCTGCTTGACTTCTCCCCCCGGCCCGGCTATAATACAGATGTATCAGGAAAAATGCGTTTACCCGGGCAGAGTAGCGCAAAGGTGAGCTGGACAGAGAGAACGGGCCGTTGGCTGGGAGCCTGTTTGCAGCAGCGTGTGTGAAGTGCGCCCGGGCAGCACGCCGCGGGAAACCTGCTGGGGAGTATCGCAGCGCGGCAGCCGCCGTTATCGGCTTTGAGCGACAAACAGAAGTGGAACCGCGATTTTGAAAACCGCCTTCGAAGTGATATGCGATATCATATTGCTTTGAGGGCTTTTGTTTTTTCAGGCAGATTCGCAGGAGCTGCCCTCTTTGCCAAGGGCTCCCCTATTAGGGGAGCTGGCGAGTGAAGCGAGACTGAGAGGTTCTGCTGCGGCTTTTGTTTGCCCTACAAGAAGGAGAGTTCTTATGCAGATTTTCAACACCCTGACCCGCCAGAAGGAAGAGTTTGTGCCGCAGGTGCCCGGCGAATACCGCATCTATGTCTGCGGCCCCACCGTTTACAACTATATCCACATCGGCAATGCCCGCCCGCTGATCGTGTTCGATACCCTGCGCCGCTATCTGGAATACCGCGGCAACAAGGTCATCTATGTCTCCAACATCACCGATATTGATGACAAGCTCATCAAGAAGGGCCAGGAGGAGGGCACCTCCATGAAGGAAGTGGCCCAGCGCTTTGAGGCCGAGTACCTCAAGGATGCCGCCGGTCTGAACTGCAAAAAGCCCACCGTCCAGCCCCGTGCAACGGAGCACATCCAGCAGATCCTGGACATCGTCAAGGACCTGATCGATTCCGGCCACGCCTATGTCGCCAAGAACGGGGATGTCTACTTCCGCGTCAAGAGCGACCCGGAATACGGCAAGCTGAGCCACCTCAAGCTGGACGATCTGGAGAGCGGCAACCGCGAGCTGCGCAGCCAGATGGAGGATGACCTGAAGGAAGACCCCGCCGACTTTGCCGTCTGGAAGGCTGCCAAGCCCGGCGAGCCCGCCTGGGAAAGCCCCTATGGTATGGGCCGCCCCGGCTGGCATATCGAGTGCAGCGCCATGAGCCGCACCCATCTGGGCAAGACCATCGACCTGCACTGCGGCGGTCAGGATCTGATCTTCCCCCACCACGAGAACGAGATCGCCCAGAGCGAGTGCGCCAACGGCTGCGAGTTTGCCCACTACTGGATGCACAACGGCTTCATCAACGTGGATAACCAGAAGATGTCCAAGAGCCTGCACAACTTCTTCACCGTCCGCGATGTGGCAGACCTCTACGGTTACGAGCCCATCCGCTACTTTATGCTGACCGCAGGCTACCGGATGCCCCTGAACTACACCGTGGACCTCATCGAGAGCTGCAAGAACAGCCTGGAGCGCCTTTACACCTGCCGCGAGAACCTCGATTTTGCCCTGAGCAAGACCGCGTTCGGCACCGATGAGACCCTGACCACCAAGGCAGACGAGGCCCGCGCCAAGTTCTGCAAGGCCATGGACGATGACCTGAACACCCCCGATGCGCTGGCTGCCGTGTTCGATCTGGTCAAGGAGATCAACACCCTGTCCGCTGCCTCCTCCAAGGCTGCGCTGGAGGCTGCCGCCAAGGCGTTCGATGAGATCACCGGCGTGCTGGGCCTGATGTATAACCGCAAGAAGGACGAGGTGCCCGCCGAGGTGACGGAGCTGGTGGAAAAGCGTGCCGCCGCCAAGAAGGCCAAGGACTGGGCCGCTGCGGATGCCATCCGTGCGCAGCTCACCGAGATGGGCTGGGCTGTCAAAGATACCGCCCAGGGCCCGCAGCTGAGCAAAATTTAACTTGAATCCCGTTATTGACCTGTACGGTACAATGCGGTAAAATGAGGGTGCGGGAACACTGTGCTGTGTGTTCCACGCACCCTTATTTTTGCATGATACAAGAACCTATATAAAAGGAGGTCTTTGGCTGATGAAAACCAAACGGCTGATCTCATTGCTGCTGGCGGCAGTGTTCGCCCTGAGTGCGGCGGCCACACCGGCGCTGGCGGCTTCGGCGGGCAGCGAACTGCCTGACCTGACCACCGCAGGCGTGGATGAGAACAACAGCGTTGTCTCGATCCGCCTGACCGCAGACGGGGACTTGACCTATGGCTCCCCCTTTACCCTGAGCGTCCAGACCACCCCGGCAGATACCCAGTATATCGGCGTGGTGATGGGCACCAGCGGCGAAGCGCAGGGCTATGTGACCCTGATCCTTTCGGGCAAGATCCGCACTCTGCTCAAAATGATCCCCCTGCCGAAAAAGATGTCGGCGAACCCTGAGCAGGAAGAGGAGTTCAACATCTACGCCTACATCAAGCAGCTGATCGACGGCAACGACGTGAGCGTGCTGCTGCGGGTGGCGGATGAAGTGGTCTCTGTGATGGATGTCCTGAAATTCTACATCCCCACGCTGAAGGATGTCTCCACCGGCATGAAGCTGGCGCTGGAGCTCATCCGCAAATATCTGCCCGAGGGCGTGTTCAGCCGCATCTATCTGGACGAGCAGCCCACGGAAGCCGGCAGCTATGTGGGCGGTGCTGTGGCGCTGGAATCCGGTGATGTGAACACCGCCGGTATGGCGTTCTTCCGCATCAAGCCCAAGAGTGCGGGGGTGCGTGTCTACTGGGCACAGGAGCTCCCCGCCAGCATGACTGCGGCAGAGGCCCAGAACTACAACGTCACCGCAGTGGTCGAAAGCGACGGCCAGGTGGTCGAGGGCGGCAAGGTGACCTACACCTATAAAAAGAAGAGCAGTCTCTTCGATTTCCTGGGCACGACCCAGAGCGGGTTCCCCACCGAGCCCGGCGAGTATGTCCAGACGGCCAAAGCCGCCGGAAACTACTCCAGCAGCGAGATCAGCCGGACCATTGTGATCCAGTAATCAAACAGCAAAAATCCCTCCCTGCCACGCCGGCAGGGAGGGATTTTTTAATTGTCCTTATATCATTTTTGTGCTTACATCCGGAACCGCCAGCCCCAGCCGCCGCCACAGCAGCAGTTGCACAGCAGGTTGAGCAGGATCATGCTCCAGCACCAGCGCATCAGGCCGCCGGGTTGGGCGTAGGTGGTCTGGGTGCGGTAGGTGCGGCCCGGGTCCTGCAGATTGCGCAGGTTCATCTGGTATTCAGTGTTGCCGGGCTCCATCTGGGCGGCGCGGCGGGCATCCTGCAGGGCATCGATGCTGTTGCCCAGGCCCTGATTGGCCAGCGAGGAGAGATAGTACCACCGGGCGGTGCGCACGGTGATGCCGTCCAGCACGCGGCGGGCCTCGGGGTAGCGCTGGTTGACGATGAAGTTGCGTGCGGCCTGCATCTCAGGCGTGTCTGCACCGTTGTAGCCGGGGCCGCGCTGCTGCTGATAATTGCCGCCAAAGCCAAACCCGAACCCGAAGGGGTCGTAGCCGAAGCCGAAGTCTCCGAAATCCCCGTTGGAGTAACCGTTCTGCTGGTACCCCTGCTGATAGCCGCCGTAGGAGGGGCCGCTCTGCTGGCCGTAGGCACCGCCGTAGCCGCCGCCCATCTGGGGGCCGGTCTCGCCCTTGGTGATGGCATCGTATGCCGCCTGCACCTCCTTGAAGTGCTCTTCGGCGGTGGGGTCGTTGGGGTTCAGGTCAGGGTGCCAGCGCTTGCACTTGGCACGGTAAGCCTTTTTGATCTCGTCTTCACTGGCACCGCGCTGGATGCCCAGAACCTCATAGGGGTCTCTCATCGGTCTACTTCCTCACGTCTCTATTACCATCTGTGCGGCCATTGTGCCGCACAAGCAATCTTTAGTGTACAGGACTGGAACGGAAAAATCAAGGAAAACCGCCGGGATCAGGCGGTTTTGTCCTTCTTTTTTGCATTTTTGCAGTGATATTTGAGCCACACGCCCGAATACAGGATGTTGCGCAGAAGGTCAACGTCCTCCACACAGGGCAGGCGCTCAAAGCTGCGGGCGCAGTTGGCCAGCAGCAGCTCAAAGATCTCCCGCATCTCTTCCTCGTACCCGGGCTCTCTGCTCAGGGTGCGCAGGGGATTGTATGCGCCCTTGCGCTCGTCCCGGGCCAAGTCGTCGTAGGCATCCAGCAGGTAGATATACTTGCCCAGATTGAAGCCGATGCTGCGCAGCTCCGGTGACCAGTGGTCCTGCCGGTAATCGAACAGCTCGGCCATCAGTTCCCCAAAGCAGCCGGAAACGGCATCCAGATCCTCGCTGCCCTCGGCCTCGTACCGGGCCAGTCGATCCAGACAGGTGCGGATGGCGCTGCACTGGCGGGGCCAGCGGGCGACGGCCTTCTGCGTGGGGGCAGCAAGCATCTTTTCAAAGCCCAGGCCCAGCAGGCTGTGGTCATCGTTCCACTTGTCCTGCGCGTTGTAGTAGTGCAAAGCCACGCTCAGGTCCGCACAGTAATCGGTGGGGCCGCTGGAACGCCACTCCACCTTCCGGATGGGGTGGATGGGGCAGTGGTCACAGCCTATCGCACAGGCGCTTTCGCCCTCGTACAGGCTGCACAGCAGCAGATCCAGAAAAGTCAGGTCATAGCTCAGGGTCAGCCGCCCCCGGGTGCCGTGCAGCGCGCCGATGCGGCGGCAGAGCCCGCAGTAGGCCGCGCGGTACCGCGCCTGTGCCTCCGGGCTGAGCGCGGCCTGATTCGGGATAACATATCCGAACATGGCTCAGCTCTTCTTGATGAACTGGGTGCCGCAGCGGGGGCAGGAGATCTGGATGCGGCCGCGGCCGCGGGGCACGCGCAGCTTCTGGCGGCACTGGGGGCAGCGGTAGTAGTGATAGACCTTGCGGTTGGCCCACTGCTCTTTCCAGCCCTTGAACTTGTTGCCCACCCGGTCCTTCAGGGTGTAGAACTTGTAGTTCTCCTCGGTGCGCTTGGAGATGTTCCGGCTGAAGGTGCGGTAGTAGCAGAAGATCAGCAGGGCCGCGCCCAGATAGGTGAACAGGCTGACCCGGCTGATGATGGCGATGAGGAGCAGCACCAGCGAGGCAATGCTCAGGAATTGGTTCAGGCCATCGGTGCCATAGCGGCCGATCATAAACTGACGAAGTTTCTCTCTCATAGATTTCCGGTCCTTTGTCCTCAAGAATAACCCTCTCAGCCACGCGAACGCATGGACAGAGAGGGCGTTTGATTGTTCACAACAATAGAATATCAGCCAACCATGATAAAACTTTGAACAGATTGCAAATCTACCATGAAAGGACGAAATTTAATTGGCATTCTCTGCACCGGAGCGCTTGCGCACAGTCAGCGCGGCCTCCACATCCAGCGCGCCCTCCATCCGGCAGTGCAGCACGGCACGGCCTGCTTCACCGGTGGTGGCAAGGTAGGTGCCCGCCATGCCGCCCCGCAGGGGGACGATGGCCGGGCCCAGGATCTTTACCGGGCCTTCCACGCTGAGCTGAACGGCCTCGCCGCAGTAGGGCAGCAGGTTGCCGTTCTGGTCGATGGCCCGCAGGCTGACCGCCGCGCAGTCCCAGGTGGGGCCGTCGGTCAGGATGGGATTGTGCACCACGCATTCCAGCCGGACCGACTGCACCGGCTCCTTGACCACGGTGCGGACGGTGCGCCCGTGCCAGACCGCCTCAAACCGGTAGACGCTGGACGGACCGCCCAGCACGCCGATGTATTTGTAGTACATCCGGAGCAGGTCGTTTGCGCCCAGCCGCAGGGAGAGCATCCGCGCCCGGGAGAGAGGCGAAAGGTTCAGCGCGTCCCGGCGCATCTCGTTGAGGATGGCCGCCACCTGCGGGGCTGTGCTCTGG
>NZ_JAFREK010000042.1:0-24158 GCF_017377535.1 Faecalibacterium sp. Marseille-Q4137 | reverse complement strand
CCGCAAAGCGCCAGCAAAACAAAAAGAACCACCGACCGAAGTCGATGGTTCTTTTTCACGAGTGGAGCATTGTCAACGGCAGTCGAACCTTCAGGCGGGCATATCATTGCTGCGGTCAGAGCGCTTCAAACCAAGAAACGGCGGCACTTCGGAACGCTTCAGCCCTTGTTCGTGTGCTTTTTTCAGTTGGTATTCCTGCAGGGCAATGCTGTCCAGCAGATCACGCTGATTCTGGGAGGCTGCATAGTAATCGACGCCGAACCGTTTGCAGACTGCACTGAGTTGGTCAAGCATTTCAACAGCAGTAGGGGACATTCGTTTGACTTCGATATCCATAAAAACTCCTTTTCCCAAAAACGTGAGGGCAAGAATCGTCCCGTGGCCACAAATTCTCAATTCTTGAAAATGTTGTGCCCTTCCGGGACTGCACTTCTGCGACGCTCCCGCGTTTTTGAAGTGTTCTTGTTGGGGCGTACCTGCCCCAAACCCTGCTTCTGAGGTTACGACAAACGGGAATTTAGTTGGTTGATTATTCTTCGTTATCCTTTTGAGATTCATCACTTTCCCTATTTCGATTTTGACCATCGAGAGCAGACCCTATGCCTACACCAAGCGCTAAACCGACAAGCATATAGAGTGGAATATTGTTGGTTACTACACCAATAGCCGCACCGATAGAAATTCCTATGCTCATAAAAGTCGGTAAATAGTGAGGCTTATCATCTTTTTTATTTTTCATTATACATTCCTTTCCAAATTATAAGATTTATTGAGTGTCGTTATCAAAATGATTGCAGCAAAAGACTCAATACATAACTAACGATTGCTCCTACTGCAGCACTTCCGATAAACCATAAAACCTTTTGATAAGGACGTTTGCCGTATTCTCTGGCGCTCTGGATTTCATCCAGCCTTTTACCTTCACAAAATGCTACGATTTCTTTATATGTTTGAACATCATTGTCCTTTTTTATTCGTTCAACCTTTGCTGCAAAATACATGGCAGCTAAAGCAATGACACACCAAAGGATCAATGCCCATTTATTACCAATGTAAAATAACGGAGCTGCCGAAATAACAGCAATAACGAGAAAAACCGTATAGATTGCGCCATAGTGATTGAGTTTTTTGATTTCCTCTTGTTTGATTACTTCTTTCATAGTATCAATATCTCCTTTGATTAGTTTATCAAGTGAGATTTGAAAGATTTCACTCAGTAATACCAAGCTGGTTACATCTGGATAGCTTTTGTCATTTTCCCAATTTGAGATTGTTTGCCTTGAAACATAAACATGATCGGCTAACTCCTCTTGAGACAGTTGTAACTCTTGGCGATATTTTTTTATTTGCTTTCCGAGTTCCATCTCTTCACCTCCTTGCATACTCATACTAATCAAAAGATTGTATTTTCGCAATCAAAGGACATTGACATCTGTGTTTTCCGTGTGTCAAAGGTCTTTTACATACCGTTAACTTCCGATTTGTTGAGCCGAGTATACCATACTACCAGCTGAAAGAACACCCCTATATGTCAGAACTTTCCCTTTTTTCTGCGTACGTGCGTACCGGCCATGTACGGACGTACGCAGCGATTACCCCCAAACGCGCCATATAGGGGGACGATCAAGTTCGCACAAAGCGACCTTGATCCCGCAAAACAAAAGGCAGGATACCATCACCACGATGATACCCTGCCTTTGCTCGTTTACCGTTCCGAGTAGTCCTTCCGCAGAACCTCCGATAAACAAAAAACGTACCCGAACCCTTTCTCATAAAGAATCGGGTTCGAGTACGAACTGTTTGGTGGACGGTACAGGACTCGAACCTGTGACCTCCTGCACGTCAAGCAGATGCTCTACCAGCTGAGCTAACCGTCCATATTCTGTTTGTGCCGCAATCAGCTTGATTATGATATCATACCGCCGGGCAAAAAGCAAGCCCTTTTTTGAAAATTCTGCAAACTTTTTGATGCCTGGTTTACTGTGGATGGAAAATCAGCCGCCCAGCGCACATTTTGTAAACCGACTCAAGGCGTTTCCGTTGCCCTGAACGCCGGTTTGTGGTATAATACATTGATTATAATAGGAAAGGTATCGCAGAATGAGAGTTTTGGGCATCGACCCGGGTTACGCCATCGTGGGCTGGGGCGTTTTGGACTATGCGGGCAACCGGTTTGCACCGGTGGATTTCGGGGCTGTGTGCACCGATGCCGGGGTGCCGTTTGAGCAGCGGCTGGACGAGGTCTACACCGGCATCCGGGAGGTCATTGAGCGGACACAGCCCGAGGTGCTTGCCATCGAAAAGCTGTTCTACCAGCACAACCAGACCACCGTGATCGGCGTGGCCGAGGCCCGCGGGGTCATCCTGCTGGCGGCGGCGCAGGCGGGCATCCCCATCTACGAGTACACCCCCATGCAGGTGAAACAGGCTGTTACCGGCTACGGCAAGGCCGTGAAAAAGCAGGTGCAGGAGATGACCCGCATCCTGCTGCATCTGCCTGCTGTGCCCAAGCCCGATGATACCGCCGATGCACTGGCCATGGCCATCACCTTTTGCCATACCAACGGCAACCAGCTGAACCGCTTTGCAAGAAGGGGCGTTGGGCCGATCTGAGCCCTCTCCGTCAATGCTGCGCATTGCCACCTCTCCCGAAGGGAGAGGCAATCGCGGCTTTTGGTATAGTAGCAGCCGCCCAATTCGATGCTTTGGCTCCCCCTTTGGGGGAGCTGGCGAGCGAATGCGAGACTGAGAGGGGAAGGCTGCTGGAGGAAAACTATGATTTACAGTCTATCCGGAAAAATCATCAAAAAGACCCTGAACGCTGTGGTGGTGAGCTGCGGCGGGGTGGGCTACTATGTACAGTGCCCGACCAGCGTTGCGGGCGCACTGCCCGGGGTGGGCCGGGAAGCCACCCTTTACACCGTGATGAGCGTGACCGAAAATGACATCAGCCTGTACGGCTTTGCCACTGAGGAGCAGCAGAGCTGCTTTGAGCTGCTGACTGCCGTTTCCGGTGTGGGCCCCAAGGTGGGCCTTGCCATTCTCAGCGTCATGGAGCCTGACCGGGTGGCGCTGGCAATCTCGGCGGGCGACCACAAGGCCTTCAAGGCGGCATCCGGCGTAGGCCCCAAGCTGGCCCAGCGCATCGTGCTGGAGCTGAAGGATAAGGTGGCAAAGGGCTTTGTGGATGGCATCAACCTCGAGGATGTGGGCGCGGCCACTGCCGCCCCCGCCGCACAGGGAGCCGGGCAGGCCATTGCGGCGCTGGTGTCGCTGGGGTACAGCCAGAGCGAAGCAGCCCTGGCCATTTCCAAGATCGACGCAAGCCTTCCCGTGGAAGAGATCATCAAGCTGGCCCTGCGGGGCATGGCAGGCAGGAGGTAATCCATGCAGGACGAAACCGCGCTCTATGGCGCAAAAATGATGCAGCCCAGCTTAACGGCGGCGGACAACGAGGAAAACAGTCTCCGTCCGCAGCATCTGGAGGACTACATCGGACAGGACAAGGTCAAGCAGAACCTGAAAATCTATCTGGAAGCCGCCAAGCGGCGCGGCGAGCCCATGGATCACATCCTGCTCTATGGCCCCCCGGGCCTGGGCAAGACCACGCTGGCGGGCATCATCGCCAACGAGATGGGGGTGCAGATCCGCATCACCAGCGGCCCTGCCATTGAGAAGCCCGGCGACCTTGCCGCCCTGCTGACCAATCTGCAGGAGGGCGACGTGCTCTTCATTGATGAGATCCACCGCCTGTCCCGGCAGGTGGAGGAAGTGCTCTACCCGGCGCTGGAGGATTACGCGCTGGATATTATGATCGGCAAGGGCCCCAGCGCCCAGAGCATCCGGATCAACCTGCCCCGCTTCACGCTGGTGGGCGCTACCACCCGTGCGGGCCAGATCACCGGCCCCCTGCGGGACCGCTTCGGTGTGCTGCTCAAGCTGGAGCTGTACAGCCCCGATGAGCTGAGCCGGATCATCCAGCGCTCGGCGGGCATCCTCGACCAGCCCATCACCCCGGAGGGCGCTTACGAGCTGGCCAAATGCAGCCGGGGCACCCCCCGTGTGGCAAACCGCTTCTTGAAGCGTGTCCGCGACTTTGCCACCGTGCTGGGGGATGGCATCATCGACCGGGACGTTTCCCTGATGAGCCTGAAGCGGATGGACGTGGACGCGCTGGGTCTGGACGAGCTGGACCGCAGCCTGCTCCGCGCCATCATTGAGATGTACAACGGCGGCCCTGTGGGCCTGGAAACTCTGGCGGCGGCGCTGGGCGAGGAGGCCGTGACGCTGGAGGACCTGTGTGAGCCCTACCTGATGCAGATGGGCTTTCTGACCCGCACCCCCCGGGGCCGCTGTGCCACCCGCCTTGCCTATGAGCACCTGGGCCTGAAAGCCCCCGAGACCGGAAGCCCGGAGGACAACGGCCAGCAGAGCCTGTTCTGAGCCGTTTGAAGAGAGAAAGGAGGACGCTTATGCGCCCTGCAGATAGTTGGAAAGATTACGAGCTGCTGGATGCCACCGGCGGCAACCGCCTGGAGCGCTGGGGAGAGACCATCCTCATCCGGCCCGACCCGCAGGTGGTGTGGAAAACCGAGAAGCAGAGCCCGCTCTGGGCCAAGGCCGATGCCATTTACCACCGCTCCAATCAGGGGGGCGGAGAGTGGGAGTACCGCCGCCGTCTGCCTGAGAAGTGGAAGATCTCCTGCGGTGAGGGCGAGGACAAGCTGACCCTCATCGTCAGCCCCACCGGTTTCAAGCACACCGGCGTGTTCCCGGAGCAGGCCGTCAACTGGGCCTGGTACGCCAGAAAGATCCGCGCGGCAGGCCGCCCTGTCAAGGTGCTGAACCTGTTTGGCTACACCGGCGGCGCAACGCTGGCCTGTGCCGCTGCGGGCGCTACTGTCTGCCATGTGGATGCTTCCAAGGGCATCGTAGCGTGGGGCAAGGACAACGCCGTGGCCAGCGGTCTGGCGGACCGGCCCATCCGCTGGCTGGTGGACGACTGCGCCAAGTTCGTGGCCCGGGAAAAGCGCCGGGGCAACACCTACGATGGCATCATCATGGACCCGCCCAGCTACGGCCGCGGCCCCGGCGGCGAGATCTGGAAGCTGGAGGACTGCATCTACGAGCTCATCAGCCAGTGCGAGGAAGTGCTGAGCGATACGCCCCTCTTCTTTGCGGTCAACAGCTACACCACCGGCCTGTCCCCCGCGGTCATGGAGTATATGCTCAAGACCACGCTGGTGCCCCGCTTTGGCGGCAAGACCAGCTGTGATGAGATCGGCCTGCCCGTTTCCGCCACCGGCGGCGTTGTGCCCTGCGGCGCAACGGCCATTTGGGAAGAATAAAAGAGGTAAACGGGCTCGCCCTCTCAGCTTCGCGTTGCTCAGCAGCTCCCCCAAAGGGGGAGCCCTTGGCAAAACCGGAAAGTTTGCCGTACTGCCAAGGCCTCTCACTTTGGGAGAGGTGGCATCGCGCAGCGATGACGGAGAGGGCGAGGCCGCTAAAAATAAATAAGCAATCAATTTCAATAGAATGGGGTACAGCCCTTTTGAGAAGGGCGCACCACCGGAAAGAGAAAACCTATGGAAGAAACGATTTTAACTGCGAAAGATCTGAAGTTCCGCTATGACCCGGAACAGCCGGACTACGCCCTGAACGGCGTGTCGGCTGAGGTGAAGCGGGGCGAATTTGTGGCAGTGCTGGGGGCTAACGGCTGTGGAAAATCCACGCTGGCCAAGCACTTCAACGCCATCCTTCTGCCGGAGAGCGGCACTGTGCTGGTGGAGGGGGTGGACACCAAAGACGAGGACAAGATCTACGATATCCGCCAGACCGTGGGCATGGTGTTCCAGAGCCCGGACAACCAGATCGTTGCCACCGTGGTGGAGGAAGATGTCGCCTTTGCGCTGGAAAATCTGGGCGTGCCGCCGGAAGAGATGCGCCGCCGCGTGGATGAAGCGATGAAGATGGCGGGCATCTACGAGTACCGGGAGCGTGCGCCCCACAACCTGTCCGGCGGCCAGAAGCAGCGCGTTGCCATTGCGGGCGTGGTCGCCATGCGGCCCGACTGCCTGATCCTGGACGAGGCCACCGCCATGCTTGATCCCCGGGGCCGGGAGCAGGTGATGCAGACCATCCACCATCTGAACAAGAACATGGGCATCACGGTGGTGTCCATCACCCACTATATGGAAGAAGCTGCTCAGGCCGACCGCGTGCTGGTGATGAGCAAGGGCAATGTGGTCATGGAAGGAACCCCGAAAGAGGTGTTCAGCCAGACCGAAAAGGTGCGCGCCCTGCGGCTGGATGTGCCGCAGGCTGCCGAGCTGCGGGATGAGCTGGTCAAGGCCGGCATCCCCATGCCCGAGGGCATCATTGACACCGGCGCGTGCGCACAGGCTCTGTATGAGCTTTTGAAGTAAGGGAGGGGACGGAAGATGGGAAGCATTATCAAAGTAGATCACCTGAGTTATGTCTATAACCCGGGAATGCCCAATGCCGTCACCGCGCTGGATGACGTGAGCTTTGAGGTGGAAGAGGGAGACTTTGTGGGCATCATCGGTGCCACCGGTTCCGGCAAGAGCACCCTGATCACCCACATGAACGGCCTGAACAAGCCCACCAGCGGCCACATCATCATCGATGGCCGCGACCTGTGGGCCGAGCCGGAAAAGATTCGGGAATTCCGTTTCCTCACCGGTCTGGTGTTCCAGTACCCGGAGTACCAGCTGTTTGAGGAGACTTGCTATAAGGATATCGCCTTTGGCCCCAGAAACATGGGGCTGGACGAGGCCGAGATCGACAGGCGGGTGCATGAAGCAGCGGACTTTGTTGGCCTGGATGAGGCGCTGCTGCAGCGCAGCCCCTTTGAGCTGTCCGGCGGCCAGAAGCGCCGGGTGGCCGTGGCGGGTGTGATGGCCATGAAGCCCCGCATTCTGGTGCTGGATGAGCCTGCCGCCGGTCTGGACCCCGAGGGCCGGGACGAGATCCTGTCTGAGGTCAAGGAGTACCACAAAAAGACCGGCACCACCGTGCTGCTGGTTTCCCACAGCATGGAGGATATTGCCAAGTACGCCGACCGTGTGCTGGTGATGAGCAACAAGAAGATCGCCATGTATGACACCGTGGAGAACGTGTTCGCCCGTGCGCCCGAGCTGCTGGCGCTGGGCCTGAGCGTGCCGCAGGTCACAAAGATCTTCCTCAAGCTGCGGGAGATGGGGGTGGATGTTCCGGCGGATGTTTACACTGTGCCCTATGCCGTCAAGATGATTTTGGAAGCCAAGAAGCGTCGGGATGCAGGCGAAAGCCTTGTACTGCCCCGTGTGGATGCAAAGAAGGGGGGCGCTGCCACATGCTGAGAGATATCACCATCGGCCAGCACTTCCCGGGCGACAGCCTTGTGCATAAGTTTGACCCCCGCATGAAGCTGGTGCTGACCATCGTCTACATCATCCTGCTGTTTGCCGCCTCCAACCCGCTGGGTTTGACGCTGTCCATTGTGTTCCTTGTGGCCATGTACGGCGTGGCGAAGATCCCCTTCAAGCTCATCACCAAGAGCCTGAAGCCCATTTTGCCCATCATCCTCTTTACCGCGGTGCTCAACCTCTTCTTTGTTTCGGGCGAGGGCGAGCCGCTGGTGCATTTCTGGGTGTTGAACATCTACGCCGAGGGCTTGCGCTATGCCATCCTGATGGCGGTGCGCGTGATGGCACTGATCGCGGGCACCAGCCTGCTGACCTATACCACCAGCCCCATTGTGCTGACAGATGCCATCGAGCAGCTGCTCAAGCCTTTGGGCAGGCTGCACTTCCCGGTGCACGAGCTGGCCATGATGATGAGCATTGCCCTGCGGTTTATCCCGACCCTGATCGAAGAGACCGACAAGATCATGAACGCCCAGAAAGCCCGTGGTGCCATGCTGGACAACGGCTCCATGATGGAGCGCGTCAAGGCGCTGGTGCCGGTGCTCATCCCGCTGTTCATCTCGGCCTTCCGCCGCGCCGATGAGCTGGCCATGGCCATGGAGTGCCGCTGCTACCGCGGCGGTGATGGCCGCACCCGCCTGAAGGTGCTGCGCTGCACCCGGCAGGATTATATCGATCTGGCGGTGTGCATCGTCTGCTTTATGGTGATCCTGAGCTCGAGACTGGTGTTCCCGAATTTTTAAAAACTCCCCCAGTCGCCTGCGGCGACAGCCCCCTCGAGGAGGGGGCCTTATAGCCTCCCTCTTTGAGGGAGGTGGCACGGCAAAGCCGTGACGGAAGGAGTTCCATGAACTATTTACTGACCCTTGCCTACGACGGCACCAACTACTGCGGCTTTCAGGTGCAGCCCAACGGGCGGAGCGTGGCCCAGACCTTTCAGGATGGGCTGGAAGCGGTGCTCCACAGCCGCCCCGATATCAAGGGGTGCAGCCGCACCGATGCCGGGGTCCATGCGCTGGGCTTTGCGCTAAACTTCCACGCGGAGACCCGCATCCCCCCCGAAAAGCTGCCGTTGGCCATCAACCAGCACCTGCCCCCGGATATCCGGGTGCTGTGCGCCCGGGTGGTGCCGGAGGAGTTCCACGCCCGCTATGCCGCCCATACCAAGACCTACCTGTACCGCATCCACAACCACCCCATCGATTCGCCTTTTGATGAAAAATATTACACCCGGGTGCCCCGGCGGCTGGATGTGGATGCCATGCAGAGGGCGGCGGAACAGTTTGTGGGAAAGCACGATTTTCTGGCCCTGTGCGCGGCGGGTTCCTCTGCTGCCGCCCACGGAGATACCGTGCGCACCATCACCGACTGCCATGTAACCCGGAAGGGCGACGAGGTGGACATTGAGGTGACGGCGGACGGCTACCTCTATAACATGGTGCGCATTCTGGCAGGCACCCTGTGTGAGGTGGGTGCGGGCCGGATGCAGCCCGATGCCATTCCCGGCATCCTTGCCAGCCGGGACCGCAGCCAGGCCGGGCCAACGCTGCCCGCGAAGGGGCTATTTTTGGAGAAGGTGGACTACGACCTATGAGAAAAAATCGCAACCGTCCGGAGAGTGACGAGCCGCTTTCGGAAGGGCGGGTCGAATATCTGGAAGCTGCCCGCCAGCGTGTGCGGAACCGGCGCATCCGCCGCACGGCGGTGCTGCTGGTGCTGCTGACGGCGGTGGTGCTGTTTGCCACCGGCATCGCGGGCAGCTCGGTGGCAGCCCTGAAGGATCTGACCGATACGGCCCGCATTGCCCTGCTGCCCGGCTCCGGCTGGCCCCAGCAGACCGGTGTGGCCGAGCTGGAGCAGATGGCCCCCCTGACCGGCAGCTTTGTGGAGCTGGGGGACGAGGGCTGTGTGGTCTGGTCGCGCACCGGCAAAAAGCTGAACAGCATCCAGAGCGGCTATGCCCGCCCGGCGCTGGCCGCGGGCAAGACCCGCTTTGTCCTCTACAACCGCTCCGGAAACGAGCTGCGGGTGGAGAGCCGTACCCAGAACCTCTACACCAAGCAGCTGGAAAACAGCATTTTCCTCTGTGCCATGTCGGACAACGGCACGCTGGCTGTGGTCACGGAGGACCAGACCAGCATGGCGAAGCTGCTGGTATACAGCCCCTCCATGGAGCAGCAGCTCAGCTGGAGCATGACCTCCAACGACGGCACCCCCCTGCGGATGGCCTTTTCCCCCGACAGCCGGAAGCTGGCGGCGGCAGCCGTCACCGTCAGCGGGGGACAGGTGATGACCAACCTCTACCTCATCAATCTGGCATCGGGCGATCCCGTCAGTCTGGTGAATCAGGGCGGCGTGCCCCAGTGGCTGGGGTGGACCTCTGCTTCCACGATCCTGGCTGTCTACGATACCAGGGCCGTGCTCTACAATGCGGGCGGCGGCGAGCGTGCGGTCTATGATTTTGCGGGCACGGAGCTGAAGGATGTTTCGGTGGACGCGGCAGGCAATGTGGCTCTGCTGCTGGCATCGGGGCAGGTCTCTCAGGCTGTGACGCTGGACAAAAACCTGAACGTCCAGTTCAGCGCTGCTGTCTCGGCGGCAAATTCCATTGTCCGGGCGGGGAACCTGTTCTATCTGCTGGCCGATAACGCCGTGGAGTGCTTTGATGCATCCGGCACCCAGCAGTGGAGCCAGAACCTTGACACCAGCCCGCAGGCATTGCTGGCCAACAGCAAGGATCTGCTGCTGTTCAGCGGCAACACGGTGCAGAAGTTGGAAGCACCCGCTGAATAGCCCTCTCCGTCAATGCTTGCGCATTGCCACCTCTCCCAAAGGGAGAGGCAATTGCGGCTTTGAGGAAAAAGAGTGCAATTTATTTTGTGGCTTCCCCTGTCAGAAGCATTGGCTCCCCCTTTGGGGGAGCTGGCACGACGGCAGTCGTGACTGAGAGGGTGAGCCAGTTCGGAATAAGGTTAAACGTATGTTCAAGAATCCGTCATTTATTTTTGATATCCTATGTACGGTGGTCTGGCTGGTGCTGGCCGTCCGGTATGCCCGCAAAGGCTTTCTTGCCTCGGTGGTGCAGCTGACGGGCAGCCTCATCAGCCTGTTCGGTGCCAGAGCTTTTTCAGGCTGGGCAGCCGGGCAGGTGTTCGAGCGCTTCCTCGCCGGAAGCTTCCGGGACCAGATCGCTGCCAATATCGCCGCCGGGGGAGCCGTCAGTCTGGATGGCATTGCCCAGCGGTACGCGGGCTTTCTGCCCGAGGCGTTCCGGGCATCCATCGTGGATGCCTGCGAGCGCTCCATCTCTGCCGTCCTCAATGACAACGCCGTTGTGCTGGCGGATACCATCGTCCAGAAGGTGCTGGCTCCGCTGCTGACCCCGGTGATCTCGCTGGTGCTGTTCTTTGTGGCGTTTGCCCTGCTGCGGATGCTGGTCAGCCTGCTGGTCACGGTGCTGGGGCTGGTGAACAAGCTGCCCGTGATCGGTGCAGTGAACCACTGGCTGGGCTGGGGCGTGGGCGGCATTGCCAGCCTTGTGGACATCTATCTGGTGCTCTGCGTGGTCTGGGCGCTCATTGTGATCACCGGCGGCAACCTCACCATGCTCAACGACACGGTGATGAGCGGCAGCCTTTACTATAAAGTATTCAATGTGTTCAACCCGTTTGTCTGAGCGGGGAGGGAAAAGGAGGAACAATGGTCTGCATTCGATGCCAGAAGCGGCCTGCCATTATTTTTGTCCAGCGGATGGAAAATGGCCAGATGAAAAACGAGGGGTACTGCCTGCACTGTGCCCGGGAGATGCACATCAAACCGGTCGATGATCTGATGAAGCAGTTTGGTATGTCTGATGAGGACATGGATGCCATGGAAGACCGGATGGAAAACATGATGCAGGAGATGGGGGACATGAGCAACATGAACCCCTTCTCCATGATGATGGGCATGGGCCAGCCGGACCAGAGCGAGGAGGACGGCGACCTTGTGCCCGGTTCCAGCGCCACCTTCCCGCTGGGGGTGAACGGCGGTGCCCAGAACGGTAAAAACGAAAAGAAGGCGGGCAAAAATGAGAAAAAGCCGCCCCGCCGCAAGTTTTTGGATACCTACTGCGAGAACCTGACCCGCAAAGCCCGGGAGGGGAAGCTGGATGATATCATCGGCCGCGACCGGGAGATCTACCGCACCATCCAGATCCTGAGCCGCCGCCAGAAGAACAACCCCTGCCTCATTGGTGAGGCGGGCGTTGGCAAGACCGCCATTGCCGAGGGCATTGCTGAGCGCATTGCCAAGGGGCAGGTGCCGGCAGGGCTGCAGGATAAGGAGATCTTCCTGCTCGACCTGACCAGCCTTGTGGCAGGCACCCAGTTCCGCGGCCAGTTCGAGCAGCGGGTCAAGGGCCTGCTGAGCGAGGTCAAGGCGGCGGGCAACGTCATCCTGTTCATTGACGAGATCCACACCATTACCTCTGCAGGTGAGAGCGAGGGTGCCATGAATGCGGGCAACATCCTGAAGCCCGCCCTCTCCCGCGGCGAGATCCAGGTCATCGGTGCCACCACCTTCAACGAGTACCGCAAGTATATCGAGAAGGACCAGGCGCTGGAGCGCCGGTTCCAGCCCGTGCGGGTGGAGGAACCCAGCGTTGCTGATACGCTGGCCGTGATGGGCGGCATCAAGCACTACTACGAGGAGCACCACCATGTGCAGGTGCCCGCCGATGTGCTGAACGCCACCGTGACCCTGAGCGAGCGGTATATCACCGACCGCTACCTGCCCGACAAGGCCATCGACCTGCTGGACGAGGCCTGTGCCTGCTGCAATCTGGCCCACCCGGTCATCTCCGAGTACCTGACCATGCAGAAGGAACTGGAGGCCCTCAAGCAGGAAGAGGCCGACATGGAAAACGCCGATGTGAACGAGCCCATCGATTACGAGCGTGTGGCAGAGCGCAAGACCCGGATGGCACAGCTGGAGCGGGAATTGCCCGCCAAGCAGGCTGCGGCCGGGGAGATCCAGGTGACCATGGACGATGTGGCCAAGGTCATTGAGCTGTGGACGGGCATCCCGGCGGTGAAGATCCGGGAGACCGAGTATGCAAAGCTCGCCAGCCTTGAGACCGAGCTGAAAAAGAAGATCATCGGTCAGGACGATGCCGTGCATCTGGTGGCGCAGGCGGTCAAGCGCAGCCGCGCCGACCTTTCGGGCCGCCGCCGTCCGGCCAGCTTCATCTTTGTGGGGCCCACCGGCGTGGGCAAGACGGAGCTGGTGAAGCAGCTGGCAAACCAGCTCTTTGACGGCCCCGACCCCCTGATCCGGCTGGATATGAGCGAGTATATGGAGAAGTACGCGGTGTCCCGCATGATCGGTTCCCCTCCGGGCTATGTAGGCTACGAGGAGGCGGGTCAGCTGACCGAAAAGGTCCGCCGCCGCCCATACAGCGTGGTGCTGTTCGATGAGATCGAAAAGGCCCACCCCGATGTGATGAATATCTTGCTGCAGATCCTGGACGAGGGCAAGATCAACGATGCCCAGGGCCGCACCGTGGATTTCTCCAACACTGTCATCTGCATGACCTCCAATGCGGGCAGCAGCGACCAGACCACCGCAAGTCTGGGATTCAACCGCAGCGAGGAGGAGCGGAACGAGGAGAAGAGCCGCAAGGCACTGAGCCAGTTCCTCCGCCCCGAGTTTTTGGGCCGCGTGGATGAGGTCATCACCTTCAAGCCGCTGAGCGAGGAGACCCTGCAGGGCATTGCCGCCCTGATGCTGGACGAGTACAAGCCCAGCATGGAGGCCAAGGGCATTGCCTACAGCTATACCCCGGCGGCACTGGCAGCGCTGGTGCACAAGAGCCAGGGCGGCAAGTTTGGTGCCCGTGACCTGCGCCGGACCATCCGCAAGGCTGTGGAGGACCCCGCCGCTGAAAAGATCATCGACGGCACCCTTGTTTCCGGCTCCACCCTGACCGTGGATGCTGAGAACGATGAGATCGTGCTGAAATAAAGAGCAAACAGAAAGCCGCTGCACAGCGTAACAACTGTGCAGCGGCTTTTGTAGTGTAGGAACGCTCCGTTACCTGCGGTGAGGCGGATGGGGGAGATCAGTCCACACTGACCGGCTCCTCCGGCTTGTTGGTGGTACGGGCGCTCGTGCGGCCCTCGGGAATGATCTCGCCTGCGGCGGTCAGACTGAGCTTGGCCAGGGTCGGACCGACCAGCTCGTACACCAGCACCGAGAAGAGCACCACGTTGCGCACCATGTGGCCGTCGGAAAGCTCGGCAGCCTCGGCGGCCATGCCCAGTGCCACACCGGCCTGCGGCAGCAGGGTGATGCCCAGATACTTCTGGATCTTCTCGCTGCAGCGGGTGGCCTTGCAGCTGACATAGGAGCCGGAGATCTTGCCCAGAGAGCGGGAAGCGATATAGACGGCACCAATGAGCAGGACCATGGGGTTTGCGAGGATGTTCAGATCCAGCTCCGCGCCGGACAGCACGAAGAACAGGATGTTCACCGGGCTTACCCAGCGGTCCAGGCGGTCCATCAGCTCATCGGAAGTGGGGCAGATGTTGCAGAACACGGTGCCGGTCATCATGCAGACCAGCAGCAGCGAGAAGCTGCAGTGTATGGGGCCGACCTTAAAGCTGACCATGGAAAGGCCCACCGCCAGCAGCACAAAGGCCACCGAAAGGCTCATGCGCTTGGAGCGGGAGTGGAAGTAGATCTCCAGCTGGTTGAGCAGCAGACCGGCCAGCGCGCCCAGACCCAGGCTGAGTACGATCTCCACCAGAGGCTCCAGAAGGATGCTGATGGGGTCGATGCGGCCCTGTTCCAGCGCGTTTGCGATGCCGAAAGAGGCCGAGAAGAGCACCAGACCCACGGCATCGTCAATGGCGACCACCATCAGCAGCAGGCGGGTCAGGGGACCGCTTGCCTTGTACTGCTTGACCACCATCAGGGTGGCGGCAGGGGCTGTGGCAGAGGCGATGGCACCCAGCGTGATGGCCGATGCCATTGAGATGACATCCGGCCGGGCAAAGTGCAGGGCCACCAGAGCGATATCCACCAGCACGGTGGTGATAACGGCCTGCAGGATGCCCACAGTGACCGCCTGCCTGCCCATGCTCTCCAACGCGCTGAGCCGGAACTCGTTGCCGATGACAAAGGCGATGAAGCCCAGTGCCACCTGTGTGATGATGCCGTAGCTCTCGACCTGTGCAAGGCTCCCGAAGCCGAAGCCCCAGCCGCTCAGGCCCAGCCGACCCAGAAAGAAGGGGCCCAGCAGAAGCCCCGCCACCAGATAAGAGGTGACAGCCGGCAGACGGACCGCTTTCGCTGCACGGGATGCCAACAGGCCGGCAATGAGCGAAAGGGACATGCAAATGAGCAATTGCTCCATAAAATAAGATCCTCCTCAGGAATTAAGATACGTTAAAAAGTATATCTTATCTGAGGAGGAAAAGCAACATTTGTTAATTGAATTTAAAAATCTTCTGTGCAAGGCGGTAACCGCCCAGCACGAGCTTGTCGCCCTTGGGGATCTTCAGGTTGGTCACGCCGCCAAAGCCGTAGCGGATGGAGCGGTAGACCCCGGCACTGGTGTGTGCCTTGAGGTAGGCCCACAGTTCGTTCTCCTTCTGCTTGGCGGCGGCACTGCCGTCCAGCAGAAGGAAGATGTCGCTGATGGCCATCATCATGGAGAGGTAGTGCAGCATATAGCTGCGCAGCTTCTTCTGGCCCTTGAGGGCATCCAGGTCCTGGCAGTCGATCATGTGGCGGGTCACCCGCAGCTGCTGATCCACCCGCTTGACCATCACACTCTCGTTCACGCTCTGGTCGGCCCGGCCGATGAAGTAGCGGTACAGGTCCAGATCCATATAATACATGCTCTTGACAAAGGGCAGGGGCTGGTAGACAAAGATGTTGTCCACATAGAAGGTGTGCTTGGGCAGCACCATGCCGCAGTCCCGCAGCACCTGTGTGCGGTACATCACCGAGTGCATCAGCAGGTTCTGGTCGGGCCGGAAGTGGCCGACATGCGTCCAGCTGAACAGTCGGTTCTGGGGGAACACGTTGGTGTAGCGCACGGTATGGCTGGTGTTGTCCTCCACGTGCTCGTAGACATAGTTGCAGATCATCAGGTCAGGCGCGGTGCCCCGGGCAGTCAGCGTGTTCAGCTTGGCCAGCACGGTCCTGAGGGCTGCTTCGTCCAGCCAGTCGTCGCTGTCCACTACCTTGTAATACAGGCCGGTGGCGTTGCGGATGCCCTGATTCACGCCCTCGCCGTGGCCGCCGTTCTCCTGATGGATGGCCTTGACGATGGTGGGATATTTGGCGGCGTACTCGTCGCAGATAGCGGGGGTGTCATCCTTGGTGGAACCATCGTCCACCAGGATGATCTCGGCCTGCTCCCCGGCGGAGAGCAGGGTCTCGATGCAGTGGCGCATATATGCCGCCGAGTTGTAGCACGGGACGGCGAAGGTGATCAATTTCTGAGCCATACAAAATACTCCTTTGCTCTTTTCCGGCAGATGCACAAGGCAGGGGCCGGGATGGAGATATGTACTCATATTATAGCATTTTTGTGCAGGAAATGCTATCGAACGTGGGAAATGTCAGAGATGTTTTACAATTATCCGGGGAGTTGTGGTATACTGATTGGGTTATAAACCTCTCAGGCCGCTTTGCGTCCAGCTCCCCTGGTAGGGGAGCCAAGACTTGCCTCTCCTACTAGGAGAGGTGGCATTGCGAAGCAATGACGGAGCGGTTTTGTATGGATAGGAGGAACCATGGAAAGTCCGCATAGTATTCTGAAAAAAGTCTTTGGCTACGACAGCTTCCGCCCGGGGCAGGAGGAGATCGTCTCCCGCCTGCTGGCCGGGCAGGATGTGCTGGCCGTGATGCCCACAGGTGCGGGCAAGTCCATCTGCTATCAGGTGCCGGCCCTGCTGCTGCCGGGCATCACCATCGTGGTCTCGCCGCTGGTCAGCCTGATGAAGGATCAGGTGGGGGCGCTGGTACAGGCCGGTGTGGCGGCAGCTTTCCTGAACAACAGCCTGACGGACAACCAGAAGGCCCTGATGCTCCGCCGCGCCCGGGAGGGGTGGTATAAGATCATCTATGTGGCTCCGGAGCGGCTGGAGATGCCGGGCTTCCAGCGGTTTGCGCAGGAGCGGGAGATCAGCATGGTCACGGTGGACGAGGCCCACTGCATCAGTCAGTGGGGGCAGGACTTCCGCCCCAGCTACCTGCGCATCAGGGCGTTTGTGGACAGCCTGCCCAAGCGCCCGGTGGTGGGAGCCTTTACGGCCACCGCCACGGCCCATGTGCGGGAGGACATCCGCACCCATCTGGAACTCCACACCCCCTACGAGGTGACCACCAGCTTCGACCGGCCCAACCTCTATTTTGCCACCCGCAGGGCCCTGCCCAGCGAGAAGCCCAAAGTTCTGCTCGACCTTGTGCTCAGGGAGCGGGACAATGCGGGCATCATCTATTGCAGTACCACCCGGCAGGTGGACGAGACCACCCGCCTGCTGCAGAGCCGGGGAATCCGTGCGGCAGCCTACCACGCCAAACTGGATGCGGATACCCGGCGGCAGAATCAGGACGATTTCCTCTATGACCGGGTGCAGATCATGGTGGCGACCAATGCCTTCGGCATGGGCATCGATAAGCCAAACGTCCAGTTCGTCATCCATTATAATATGCCCAAGGATCTGGAGAGCTATTATCAGGAGGCGGGCCGCGCGGGCCGTGACGGGGAGCCAGCCCGCTGCACCCTGCTCTATTCCGGCACCGATGTGCGCACCATCCGGTTCTTCATCGACAAGGAGATGGAGGCTGACAACGGCCTGCCTGCGGATGTCAAGGCCGAAGCGGCACGCAAGGCAGAGGAACGGCTCAAATACATGACCTTCTACTCCACCACGCTGCGCTGCCTGCGGGGGTATCTGCTGAGCTACTTCGGCGAGGCCGCGCCCCAGAAGTGCGAGAACTGTTCCAACTGTCTGCTGGCAGCACAGGCTGCCGAACAGGTGG
This sequence comes from Faecalibacterium sp. Marseille-Q4137, assembly GCF_017377535.1. Lineage (NCBI taxonomy): Bacteria > Bacillati > Bacillota > Clostridia > Eubacteriales > Oscillospiraceae > Faecalibacterium > Faecalibacterium sp. Marseille-Q4137. The sequence goes on along the minus strand of NZ_JAFREK010000042.1, from coordinate 6,693 downwards.
AGGAGCAGGCGGCACAGGCCCGCCAGCGTGCCGCAGCCAGTGCAAAGCGGCTGGCCTCGGCCTCCCGCCGCCGTGCCGACGAAGATGCCCTCAGCGAAGCGGACGAGAAGCTGCTGGCTGCCCTCTATGCCCTGCGCAAGCGGCTGGCCGCAAAGCAGAAGCTCCCTGCCTATATGGTGTTCAATGATTCCACCCTCCGCCAGATGGCGCTGAAAAAGCCCCTGAGCGTGGAGGAACTGCTCAATATCCCCGGTGTGGGCGAGAAAAAGGCCGCCCGCTATGGGCAGGAGTTCCTGAGTGTCATTGAGGATATGGTAAGTTCAAGGTAACATAAAACAGAAAGGAAAAACCGGAAATGCCGCTCTGGGCTGAAAAGCTCGGGCGGCATTTCTGGTTTCGTCACTCTTTGACGGCCTCACCCTCTCAGTCTCGCTATCGCTCGACAGCTCTCCCGAAGGGAGAGGTGGCATTGCGCAGCAATGACGGAGAGGGCCACCCCCCATCCCAGTCAAACTACACTAAAAAATAGACTATATTTGTAACATATTCCGAACATGACAAAAACACTTGATTTATATGTAGGGGGGGGGGGTATAATAGGATGTGCAAGAGCACCCCCGCAAAACAGAAGAATTGGCAAACCAGCCGGAAGGCTGCGACGCAAAGCTAAAGGGCCCAGACCGGGCAACCAGCTGCACTTCCCAAGAAGTACATCCACAGCGCCACACCAGCCTTTCGGGGCAGGTGCGGCGCTTTTTTACGTTTGCGGTGGGTGCAATACACATTTGGGGTAGACTCTAAAGGAGGAATCACAATGAAACTCAAACGACTTGTCAGCGCCATTCTGGCCGTTGGCATGGCTTTGACAATGCTGCCCACGGCGGCGTTTGCGGCAGATAAACCTACGTATGTGAATCATCTTAGTTTTATTGGTGACCAGCCGGATACCAAAGGGAAAAATGCGGTTAATGGTATGATCATTGTTGATCATGCCTATAATTGGTCATGGTCAGGTAGTGATGCGTCATCATATAAATTAAATTTCACTGCTACTTTTGATCCTAATGAAGTCAATGCTGAAGTGCCAAATACTATCCCATGTGAGGTTCGCAACCAAGCTGGAATAATCAAAGATGGCATCTTTCAGAAATGTGTTTATAACTTTTCAACGATTGAGAATGGACAATTCGAATCGATCGATGCACGTTCATCTGGAATAGTGAAAGGTGGATATATCAAGAATTACACTTCTACTGTATCTGATAACACAGAGTTCGAGAATGGAATTGTCTACGGAAGCTTTGAAATGACAAAGGGAACGCTTACCGGTGGTCTGATTTGCCAGCTTCCGGATAATTTTACATCGACGACATATCAGTATCTGAAAGCACCCGGATGCTCGATTATTCCGGTGATTCCTAACCTTCCGGAGGATGTTGTCTTTAATGAAAGTGTTTATATGGTAGGTAAGAATCAGCCCCATACTTTCAAAGTTATCGCTACTTCCAAGACATTCCGTAATTGGAATTATGACGAAAGCCTTTCTCCTTATATTATTAAAATTGATGATAAGACGCTTCAGGTTACAGTGCCTGATACAGGAAATATCTATATTGAGGCCGCTGTTGATAAGGTTCCGCTTTCGGAGAATACGATTGGTCTTGTTGATGGCAAAATAGTTCCCGTGGATAAAGACGGCGAACTTTACTCTGGTAGCGAACATGATGGGTGGATTTATAATTCTAATACAAACACTTTAACCATTAAAGAGAAGTGTGATGATGGTACTGATAGTATCGTTGATTTAGGAAATACAGAGGTCGATTGGAATATCAAAAATTTCGGCATCATCAATGGGGGTATTTTTATCTCTGAAAATCCGTCTGAGGGCACTCTTAGAAACGAAGAAACCGGCAAGATTGAGGGTGGGAAATTTAATACTTCTGTAAGAAACTTCGGAACTATCGATGACGGTATATTTAATTTCAGCGTAAGCAATTATGGCACAGTAAATAATGGTACATTTACCGATCGCTATTCAAATGCCTCTGTATCCAAAACAAATCCAGATAATACTGTTACTAAAAATTACGGATTTACTAATGGCGGTATTTTTTCACGATATGCAAGCTTCGACAATCAGCCCGACATTAAACTCAGCTGGGTCACTCTGAACAACTGCACCGCCAACGGCATCTCCGGCTTGGTGGGCGTTGTGGGCAACCAGACCCTGAACGTGGAAGCAGATGCAACCTCCTGGACCGGCTGGGAAGTCACTGCCGACCCGAGCTATGAAGAAGCAATCACCAAGCAGGTGGGCAATACCACTGCATTTGACCTGACCTTGAACGGCGACGACGAGTGGAGCGTTACCCTGACCGCACAGGTCAAGGAAGGCTACTACCGGATGAGCCTGACCGATGGCACCGCCACCAATGCCGACGGCACAGAGATCACCTCTGCCAAGGCAGGCGATACCGTCAAGCTGACCGCTGCCGATGCCCCGGAGGGCATGGTGTTCGACCGCTGGGAGATTTCCCCTGCGGATGTGGCTCTGACGCTGGAAGAGGGCGGTTTTGATTCCCATGCCGCCACTGCAAGCTTCAAGATGCCTGCACAGACTTTGAGCATCCGTGCGATGTACCGGATGGCCGACCAGCCCGAGGAACCCAACGTTCTGGGCACCGTTGCCATGGTGGCAACCGCCGGTGTGGGCGCTGCTGTGGTTGGTTATACCGGCTACATGATCGGCACCGAGCTGTATCTGAACACTGTCCTGCCCGATGGTGTGGCCATCCCGCAGAACACCGCCGAACTGGCAAAGCTGGTCTGGACTGAAGCCGGAAAGCCTGCCCCTGCCGCTGTGATGGCTCCCGATGCCACCGATGAACAGAAGGCTCTGACTTGGGCCATCGAGAACCAGCTCATCTCCGCCGATAAGGCCGCAGACGCTTCTGTGAGCCGCTGGGAAGTTATCCAGACTTGGAATAAGGCGCAGGAGATGAAGGGGTAAGATATCCTTCGTACAACCTCTCAGTCGCCTGCGGCGACAGCGTACGGGTTGCGGCTCCCAGCGTCCGCATCGTGCAAGGTTTTGCACTTGCGTCCTGCTGGCCGCTGCCCCAACAACTCCTCCCTGCTTCCGCCACTGGCGGCGGTCGTCGTCGTTGCCTTACTAGGGGAGGTGGCATTGCGCAAGCAATGACGGAGAGGGTGAGGATGCTAACCAATCAAGCCATTCACTGATTATATTCCCAAAACCGGAAATGCCGCCCTGAGCCGTAAAAAGCTCAGGGCGGCATTTCTGGTTATTTGCGGTTTTCTTTACATGGTGTGTGTCGCAAAGACTTTTTCGTCCTCCCACCAGACGGGGGCCTTTGCGGCAAGGCTTTTGGGCACATCCAGAAGCCGCTGGTTGGAGCTGCCCCGGAAGCGCAGGGAGATATCGTGCAGGGCTTCCACAAAGCGGCCATCCACCAGAACATCCAGCAGACTCAGCAGCTCATCGGTGACCTCACAGCGGGCCGGGCAGGGAACACTGCCGGTCAGCTGCTCCCAGGTGTAACCGGAATAGCACCAGACGCTCTTATCCGGGTACAGCGCCCTGAAGCTGCGGACAAAGGGCAGCAGCTCCCGCTGATTCTCCGGCTCAAAAGGCTCACCACCCAGCAGGGAGATGCCTGCAATATAGTCGGGCTGGCAGGATGCAAAGATCTCGTTGCGCACAGCCTTGTCGAAAGGCTGACCGTACCCGAAATCCCATGCCACCTCGTTGAAGCAGCCCGGGCAGTGGTGCCTGCAGCCCGAAACAAAGATGCTGGTGCGCACCCCCGGCCCGTTGGCAATGTCGTAATACTTAATTGTTGCGTAATTCATAGATAAAACTCCATATAAAAAGCTCCCCCTCTCGGGGGAGCTGTCAATGCGAAGCGTTGACTGAGAGGGTTACAGATGCAGCACCCGATCCTTGATCTCCTGTGTCCGGCCCTGGTTCCAGAACTGGGTGCCGATATAACCGCAGGTGCGGCGGGCAACGTTCAGCTTGTTCTGGTCACGGTTGCCGCACTTGGGGCACTCCCACACCAACTTGCCGTCATCCTCAACGATCTTGATCTCTCCATCGTAGCCGCAGCACTGGCAGTAATCGGACTTGGTGTTCAACTCGGCATACATGATGTTGTCGTAGATGAACTGCAGCACGCTTATCACGGCCTCCAGATTGTCCTGCATGTTGGGCACTTCCACATAGCTGATGGCACCGCCCGGGGACAGCTTCTGGAACTCGCTCTCAAACTTGAGCTTGGTGAAGGCATCAATGGGCTCCGAAACATGGACGTGGTAGCTGTTGGTGATATAGTTCTTATCGGTGATGCCGGGCACGATGCCGAACCGCTTCTGCAGGCACTTGGCAAACTTGTAGGTGGTGGATTCCAGCGGGGTGCCGTAGAGAGAGTAATCCATATTCTCGGCCTTCTTCCACTCGGTGCACTTGTCGTTCATGTGCTGCATCACGCTCAGGGCAAAAGGCTTGGCACCGGCATCGGTGTGGCTCTTGCCGGTCATATACTTCACGCACTCATACAGACCAGCGTAGCCCAGGCTGATGGTGGAATAGCCGCCAAAGAGCAGCTTGTCGATCTTCTCGCCCTTCTTCAGGCGGGCCAGTGCGCCGTACTGCCACAGAATGGGGGCGGCATCGCTGGGGGTGCCCATCAGGCGCTGATGGCGGGCCTGCAGTGCCTTGTGGCAGAGAGCCAGACGTTCGTCAAAGATCTTCCAGAACTTCTCGAAGTTGCCGCCGGAAGAAAGGGCTACATCCACCAGATTGATGGTGACAACACCTTGATTGAAGCGGCCGTAGTATTTGGGCTTGCCGGTCTCGGGGTCCACATAGGGAGTCAGGAAGCTGCGGCAGCCCATGCAGGTGTAGCAGTGGCCTTCGCCATTTTTGTCCACCTTGAGCTCGAGCATCTTCTTCTCAGAGATGTAGTCGGGCACCATCCGCTTGGCAGTGCACTTGGCAGCCAATTCGGTCAGGTAATAATAAGGAGTGCCGGGGCGGATGTTGTCCTCTTCCAGCACATAGATCAGCTTGGGGAAGGCGGGGGTGATCCAGACACCGGCCTCGTTCTTCACGCCCTGATAGCGCTGACGGATGGTCTCCTCGATGATGATGGCAAGGTCGGCCTTTTCCTGTGCGTTGCGGGCTTCTCCCAGATACATGAACACGGTGATGAAGGGGGCCTGACCGTTGGTGGTCATCAGGGTCACGACCTGATACTGGATGGTCTGGACACCGCGGTTGATCTCGTTGCGCAGGCGGCGCTCCACGATCTCCTTCTTGCGCTCCGGGGTAACGTCCAGCCCTTCCATCTCCGCTTCGACTTCAGCGGCGATCTTCTTGCGGGAGACATCCACAAAGGGAGCCAGATGGGTCAGGCTGATGCTCTGGCCGCCGTACTGGTTGGATGCCACCTGCGCAATGATCTGGGTGGCAATGTTGCAGGCGGTGGAAAAGCTGTGGGGCTTTTCAATATAGGTGCCGGAGATCACGGTGCCGTTCTGCAGCATATCCTCCAGGTTGACCAGATCGCAGTTGTGCATGTGCTGCGCAAAGTAGTCGGAATCGTGGAAGTGGATCAGGCCCTCATTGTGTGCCTTGACGATCTCCGGGTCCAGCAGCAGGCGGGCGGTCAGGTCTTTGGAGATCTCACCAGCCATATAGTCACGCTGGACGCTGTTCACGGTGGGATTCTTGTTGGCGTTCTCCTGCTTGACTTCCTCGTTCTGGCACTCGATCAGGCTGAGGATGCGCTCGTCGGTGGTGTTGGTCTGGCGCTTCAGGCTCTGCACATAACGATAGGTGATATAATGGCGGGCTACATCGTGGGCCTGAATGTCCATCAACTTGTTTTCCACCATGTCCTGGATCTCTTCCACGCTCACGGCACGGTTCAGCGCCTGGCACTGCTCCGTGACATCGTTGGCGATGGACAGGATCTGCTCCTGGGTCAGGCTGCTCTTGCGGCTGACCGAATCGCTGGCCTTGGTGACCGCAGTGATGATCTTGGTGATATCAAATGGAACTTCCGAACCGTTGCGCTTGATGATCTTCATAGTGTTCCTCCGTCGTTCTATCTGTGTGCAGTTCAAACGGGTGCCTCTTTCGCAAGAGGCACCCGCAAAGCAGTCTTGGGATGCGTTCAATTGATGTGATTCTATGATATCACTATTTAGTGATATGTCAATGGAGAAACCACTACATTTTGTGTTTTGGCGGTTTCGCCAAAATTGAGCCGAGAATCTTGGAGCAAAATTTGGGGCCAAAGCTCTTGACAAACTGTGCAAGGAAAGTGTTTGCATTCCGGGGCGTAATATCCACGGCGGTGTATACTTCTCTGGAAGTTTGGATGGAACAATACCATATTATATAGAGAAAATGGTCTCTGAGGTCGCCGCAGCTTCCACGTCAAGGAACGTGTAAATTGCAGTTGAAAAACTAGTCAAAAAGTCAAAGACGCAAAAAGAAACGAAAAAAGTGAAAAAAGGGGTTGCCAAACGTGTCGGGATATGGTATTATACTTGAGCGCCAAGGGCCGCCGGAAAGAATGACTTCTGAAGACGGCAGAAGCAAAGCGAAAGAACCAATATGGATACGTTGAAAAACGAGCCACAAGTTCGAAAAGATCGAAA
>NZ_JAFREK010000041.1:0-24696 GCF_017377535.1 Faecalibacterium sp. Marseille-Q4137 | reverse complement strand
GTGTAGCATACCGCTGGAGAGCGGTCTATAAATACTACTCTTTTATAATACGAGGCAAATGTCTTGGAGTTCCGTCTGGGTGGAAAGGCAAAGCTGATGGTTCGTCCTTCCGGCACTGAGCCGAAGATCAAGGTGTATCTGTCCGCCGTTGCTCCTACGGAAGCCGAAGCAGATGCCATCAATGCGAAGCTGGGTGACGCCGCTGCCGAGCTGCTGAAGGCATAAATTCTCAAATATTTCTACAAACGGCTGCCTCGTTCCTGCCATAAAAATGGACGGGGCAGCTTTTTTGCACCCTTTTTTCGGAAAAAGTGTCATTTTATGTGCAATTTTAGGCACATTGGAGGTATGCAAGATGAAAACGATTCAACTGAAACCAAGCTGCAAGGACTACCTCTGGGGCGGCGAAAAACTGCGTACCGAGTACGGCATCCAGAGCGAGATGCACCCCTTGAGTGAGGCGTGGATGCTCTCCTGCCACCCGGACGGCCCCAGCTACCTGCCGGACGGCACGACTTTGCAGCAGTACATTGACGCGCACCCCGGCTGCCTTGGCACCGACTGCGTAAAGTTCGAGGAGTTCCCCATTCTGGCAAAGCTCATCGACGCCAAGAAGGACCTGTCCATTCAGGTGCACCCCTCTAACGCCTACGCCCTGGAGCACGAACACCAGTACGGCAAGACCGAAATGTGGTATGTGCTGGAGGCAGAACCGGGTGCGACCCTCTACTATGGCTTCACCCATGAGATCAGCAAAGAGGAGTTTGAGCACCGCATCAAGGACAACACCCTGACCGAGGTGCTGAACGCCGTCCCGGTGAAAAAAGGCGACTGCTTATTCATCCCCTCCGGCACGCTCCACGCCATCCGCAAGGGCATCGTGGTGGCTGAGATTCAGCAGAATTCCAACGTCACCTACCGCATTTACGATTATGGCCGCAAGGGTGCAGACGGCAAGCCCCGCCAGCTCCACATCCCGCAGGCTCTGGATGTGACCGAACGCAAGCCGCCTGTTGCTCACGACTTCCACGGCCATCTGGCACAGTGCGATTACTTTACGGTGGATGCCGTGGAGGGCAGCTTCAAGGATATCTGCGATGATGTTTCCTTTACTTCTCTGCTGATCCTGGAAGGAGAGGGGACCCTGACCGAGACCGCCACCGGCGAGAGCCTGCCCATCCAAAAGGGCGAGAGCTTCTTTATCCCGGCAGGCACCGGGGAATATACGGTGAGCGGCACGGATCTCAAGTGCCTGCGCACCCGCGTGTAAACAAAACTCCCGGATCGTATACACAGTCCGGGAGTTTATGCTATGATATAGCTATCAAGACTGAAACGAAAAGAGGACACTGCCATGGCATCCTACCGCTACGAACGCAACATTTCCCCCGAGGATCTTGTGCCGGAAAAAACCCGGGAGCTGACGCCTGCCGAAGCCCGCGCCAACTGGTGGCATTATCACTGGTATTATGTGGTGCTCATTGCCGCGGCGGTGCTGGCGGTCGGGTATTTTGTGTGGAGCCGTGTCACCGAGGTGAAGCCGGACTATACGGTAGCGGTCGTGGGGCGTATTGACCCGGACGCGGCGTTCCTGTCCGAGGTGGAAACCAAATTGGAAGCTGCGGCCGATGATGTGAACGGGGACGGGAAAGTAAAAGTCAACGTGAAGAGCATCTGGCTTGCGCTGGATTACGATGGACAGGATTCCTCCCTGCGCAAGCTGATGGAATCCAGTGAGGACAAGCTCAATTCTGATTTTTATCTCTGCGAGAGCATGATCTTCATCGTGGACGACCCGGCGGCAATGGAGCAGCGGTACGGCTGTTTCCGTCTGCTGGACGGTACTGACCCGCAGGAGGGCGACAGCCTGAGCGTTTCCGATTTTGCCGTGCTGCTGGACGACACCGCCCTTGCCGGAGTGCAAAGCAAAAGCGGCGCAGAATGGTATGTGGCAAGGCGTCTGAGTGAAGGCGTGGAGGAAGAATCCCTCACCACAGGAGATGCGCTGTGGGAGAAGCTCATTTGATTTTCTGAATTCGTAGAAAGTCTTACTTCTGCCACTTTACCACGATAAATTTTGCAAAACCATATTGACGCACCTGCACTTCCATGATACCCTTTATTCCAAATCCTGCTGACAAAAGTGGTGGTTCTCACCGTGATAACCACCACTTTCAGCGAGTGATTATCCAGAAAGAACATGCCGCCCCGCAACACACCCGATCATTTTGCCGTCTGTTTCACCCGACAAAATCCTTCGCCTGTACTGCGTGGACGGTATTTTTCTTTTTCACAAATAAAATCTTATGTGGTTGTACAAATTTCCAAAATTCATTTTCGGTTGTTGACTGCACAACCTCAAAGTGTTATTCTTGTGTTTGAAAGAAGCAGGTTGTAGTGTCCACACTGCGCCCGGCTTTCTTCATACCGAACCTTGAATCCTTCATAAGCCGTCTGAACGTGATATCGTGCCATGACCTCACACTTTCTGTGGGCGAGCCGGAAAACGCCGCTGCAAAACAGGGGCAGGAACTTCGTTCGGGTCAAACGGCGATCAACATACACGAGCAGTGGAAATCTCTACTTATTTTTGCGCCTTAACAATTCGGAAACATTTGTTGAAAATGCGTTTTGAGCGCAGCGGTAGAGGGCAAGAACCGTCCCGTGGCCACAAATTTTCAATTCTTGAAAATCTTGTGTTCCACCGGGACTTCACATCTGCAACTCTTGCGAGTTTTGATGTGATCTTGTTGGGGCGTGCCTGCCCCAAACCCTGCTCATCTTTCGCACCGTTGGTGCGAAAGAACGGCGTGTCGTGCTTACATAGTTCCACCGAGGAGCTAGCGAAACGACAGGAGGTTCAATGAACAAAACGAATGTCAAAGCGAATCCCAGCACGACCCACCGCCACGACACGCCGAACAACAAAACGCACATCATCAAGTTCCGTGTGACGGAAACTGAAAAGATGGAACTCCAATGCACAGCAAAACTCCTTCATCTCTCCCTGTCCACCCTCATCCGCCGTGCGCTGCACAGTGCGAAGATCGAGCGCACGGTTGTCGTTGCCGGCGGCGGAGAAGAAACACTGAACGCCGTTTCCACTCTGCTTGCCCAGTGCGGCAAGGTGGGCGGAAACCTGAATCAACTCGCACGACACTTCAACTCCGGTGGAGCAGATACCGAACAACTCCGGGCGAAACTTCTTGACGAACTTACAGACCTGACTGCCTTCCGGCTCAACGCCGAGAAAATTCTTGGTGAACTGTATGGCAACGCTCAAGCATATCGCCTCTAAGAATTCGGACTACTCCGCCATCGAAGCGTACCTGATTTACCAGCACGATGCGTTCACCGGGAAGCAGCTTCTTGATGAACAAGGCAGGCCCATGCTGCGGGATTCGTACATTCTGGATACGCTTGAATGCGGCGATTTCTCGTTTGCAACGGCCTGCCTGCTGGCAAACCGAAAGTACAACAAGAACAACCACCCCGATGATATTAAGAGCCACCAGTATATCATCAGCTTTGACCCCAGAGATGCAGCCGACAACGGCTTGACCATGGAAAAAGCACAGGCTCTCGGCCTGAACTTCTGTAAAGAAAACTTTCCCGGTCATCCTGCCATCGTCTGCACCCACCCGGATGGGCATAACCATTCGGGAAATATCCACGTCCACATCGTGATCGGCAGCATCCGCACACGAGAAGTGGAACGCAAGCCCTATATGCAGAAGCCTCGTGACTGGCGTGAGGGCATGAAGCACTCCAGCACAGCCCAGACCATGCGGCACCTGCGTGTCGCAGTCATGGAAATGTGCGAACACGCTGACCTGCATCAGATCAATCTACTGGAAGCACAAGGCGACCGTATTTCTGAACGGGAATACTGGGCACGGCGGCGCTGGCAGCAATGTCTCGACCATGCCAACGCCAGATTGCTTGCAGAAGGGAAGGCTCCCAAGCAGACTGTTTACCAGACGGAACTGGAAACTCTGCGCAGGCAAATCGACTCCGTGCTGAAGAAAGCCACCACCTTCGATGAATTTTCTGCATTGCTCTTGCAGGAACATGGCATTGCCGTGAAAGAGAGCCGAGGGCGATTGAGCTACTGCCCGTCCAATCGGGTAAAATTCATCACCGCCCGGAAGCTGAGCAAGAAGTTTGAGAAAGAGCAGGTGCTTGCCGCACTCGCTCAGAACATCCGGCTTGCTCCGACCGTCCAGCCCATCGCAGCAGACAAGCCCGATAAGATTCAGAAACTGGTGGACATTCAGGCAAAGCTGAAGCAGGGCAAGGGCATCGGCTACGAGCGTTGGGCGAAAAAGCACAACCTCAAAGCCATGGCACAGACCTTGATCCTCTTGCAGGAAAAAGGTCTGCTCAACGAGGATGCACTCGACCAGAGAATCGCAGAGCTTGACACCAAGTTCCATGAATCGCTGGCCGTAGTGAAAGACCTCGAAACCCGCATGGCAGAAAACAAGAAGCTGCGCAGCCACGCTGCTGCCTACAAGCAGTACCGACCGCTTGCGCAGAAACTGAAAACTGTCAAATCCCCCGCAGCCTTTGAAGAACAGCACCGTGCAGAACTGACAGCGTACCGGACGGCAGCAGCCTATCTCAAGGCAAACAACATCACCAAGCTGCCCAGCCCGAACAAGTTGGAAGCCGAGTATGCGCAGCTGGCATCCGAAAAGGCAAAGTTCTACGAGCAGTACAAGGAAACCAAGGAAGAACTGCTCAAACTGAAAACCGCAAAGCAGAATGTTGCGTCCTTTTTCCGGGAGGAAGAACCGGCGCAGCAGGAGAGATAAAGGAGTGTGCGTATGATCAACTTGAAAATCGACCCGGAGTTCCAGAATCAGATTCCGCCGCTGACGGACGATGAGTATAAGCAGCTTGAAGAAAACATCCTCAAAGAAGGCAAACTGCTTTCTCCTTTGATCGTTTGGAATAACATCCTTGTTGACGGCCACAATCGTTATGCCATTCTCCAGAAACACCCGGAGATTTATTTCTCCACCATGCCGCTCCGATTCGAGAATCGCGAAGAAGCCCTTGCGTGGATTTGCAGAAACCAGTTGGGGCGGCGCAACCTGAGCCCCGAACAGAAGCGTTATCTGATTGGCAAACAGTATGAAGCCGAGAAGAAAGCCGCAAAAATCTTTCGGGGCAACCAGTACACTTTAGCAAAGAAAAGTGGTGGTGCTCACGATGATAACCACCACTCCGGGAAGAAAACCTGCGACCGGATCGCAGAGGAAAACGGTGTCAGCCGTGCCTCTGTTCTCCGTGCCAGCCACTACACGCGAGGCATCGACATCGCAGATAATCTCTCTCCCGGCATCAAGCAGAAAGTCTTTTCCGGTGAAGTGAAGTTCACGAATGAAGAAATGTCCAAGCTCGTGCAGAGCAGTCCTGCCAAACGGCAAGACGTATTTGCCGAGATCATGCACCCGGAAATCACGAAAGGAATGGAGGCTGCAAATGCAGACCCCAAAGCAGACGTGCCGGTTCCGATGCCCACATCCGACCCCGAGCAGTTCAAGGGATACCAAGTCCCGGACGAGTGCATGAAGGTCTACAAGACGCTGAGCATGGCCACGGAAATGATGCGAAACACATGGAAGCGAGTGCTCAAAAATAATCAGAGTTATCTTTCTGACCCGGAAAAGCAGAAGGTTCTCCGCTACGCCATGCAGCGGCCAGCCCACTATCTGAACGAGCTAGAAGCCTGCATGGAGCAGATTCTTTCTGAAACCATCGAAGAAGCTGAAAAGACCGCATAACGACAGGCACTTGTAAGCCATCAACGAGCCACCAGCCGCAAGTGCAAGGCAGAAAACTTCCGCGCCCTTGCGCCTGATAAAAATGGAGCTTTGATTTTCTTGCCCGGCTTTGCCATGGTGGGACGATCAAAGGAGCGTGCGTTTGAACAAAAAGAAAAAGTCCACAAACACTTCCCCCTACCCCGATGAAGTCATTGACCGTCTGGCACGGGCATTCTACCCGGCCATCCTTGCCTGCTGGAACAGCGAGGAAGGTCAACGGGAGTTTGCTGCGTGGCAGGCGGAGCAGGCTCATCTCTCCGGCAAAGAGAAACAGGAAGTTCCCGTGGGGGAACTCCCTGCCTTACTTATCGTGTGTGGATTTTGGCAGGGTGCGTCCGGCAGGGCGCACCCTGTTTTTGTGTTCAGTCCTCTAATCCGTGACTTGCAGCCGTATTTCTCAGATACTCCTCCGGCTCACCGTTCAGGATCAGTTCGGCATACGCCAGCGGGTCGTTATAGATGAGGTAGTCCAGTTCAGACCTCTGCGCCATGGTAACATCCAGCGCATCCTCGACCCCAGTGCAGTCAATGGAAATTTTTCTCCCGTCCCGGAGCAGCAGTTCCACGCAGCCAGTGTCTATATTAAACTTGCAGGCTCTTTCATCGTACTTCATAATCATACCCTCCAAATCTTGTGATTGTCTTACGGTCTATGACAAGGTATCGGAGTTTTGCGCCGTCCACGGGAGCCTTCATTGCTGTACCCAAAGAAAACGAAAAATCCGAACCCTTCTCCAATCGGAAATAGGTTCGGATTTTTCTTGTTTGGTGGGCCATGAGGGATTCGAACCCCCACTGGAGCGGTTATGAGCCGCCGGCTTTAACCGTTAAGCTAATGGCCCTTATGACGTTGTTTCAAAGATCTGTAAAGTGGCTTTCGTACCCAGAAAATACCCAAGTCCGATTTTTAAGCCACTAGCAAACCAAAAAACAACGGAAAAACGCTGTTTGGAAAAGGTGGAAACGGTAAGGTCTGGCGGTTATGAGCCGCCAGCTCTGACCAACTGAGCTACTAGCCCCCATTGCCCGGTTTGCCGGGCGCACAAGTAAGTATAACAAAAAACGTGCAAAATGAAAAGCGTTTCGGGCAAAATTATTTTGTGCGGTGGGCTTCCAGCTTCTGCTGCATAAACTTGTCCAGCATTTCCTGTGGAAAAAGCGGCTCCTTGTAGCCAAAGGCCTCCCGGATGAAGATCAGGGTGGCGATGGTCTGCCGCCCGGGGTCAAGCCGGAGGGTATACAGGGTGTCCAGCGGCTGCTGGGTAGGCTGGTGCAGGGTCAGATGGAGCAGGAAACCGCCATCGTTCTCACGGCGGCACTCGTAGGCGAACTCGTCGTCCGGGCTGTGCTGGTCCAGCCGGTCGAAGCAGTCGTCCAGCGGCAGGTCGGTGCGGAATTCGGAAAGGCCGCTGGGGCCATACTGGCTGCGGCGGGCGTTTTCCCGCCGGGTGAGCAGAAAAACGATGCAGCCCAGGGCGGCCGCCAGCAGGGTGAGTGAGAATACAACGTTCATGGGTCCCTCCGCAGATTTTGAATCATGTTTTCCTTATTGTAACACAACCTGCGGAAAATTGTGTTATAATATTTGAAACAATCCAAATTTTTGCTGGAGGACTTCCCCTATGAAGCTCAAATTCACCCATAAGACCTGGTATTTCTTCCTGCTGTGCGCGGCAGCGGCATCCATGCTCAACGGCTTTGCCGTGCTGGGCGGCATGGATTTTTCTTTTCTGGAGATGGTCGCGTTCTGCATCACCGGCATCACCATTCTGTTTCTGGCCGCTGAAAAGGGCTCTGACCCCAAGGACAAGCGCAGCTATTTCCTGATCTTTGTCCTGCTCATGCTCAGCTATGTGCTGGGCGGCTGGGCAGCCTACTTATTCTCCGCACTGGTCTGGCCCGCCCTGCTGGCATTGGAATACCAGAAGGGCAGGCCCATCCAGCGCCAGCTGCAGCTGGTGGGTGCCGCCGAGGCGTTCCACCTGCTCTTTGTCCTGCTCACGGTCTACGGCGGCATGGCAGGCCTGAGCTTCTGGGCCAATCTGCTCTGGGTGCTGCTGGCCTGCGCCCGGGGCTGGGCGGCACTGAGCCTGTACAAGATGCAGGAGGAAGACGCATGACCCAGCGGCGGCGGAACCGGCACCGCAAGCGCCGGGTTGGCCGCCGCGCCTTCCTGATCGGACTGGGCGGGTCTGTATCTGCCGCCCTGACGTATTATCTGCTGCGTTCTATCCCGGCAGGAAACAACGCGGAGCCTGCGCCATCACCACAGGCTGCCCCCAACCCCGCCCTGCCCAGCGGCGAGTGGCGGGCGGTGTGGGTGAGCTATCTCGAATTTGCAGAGATGGACTTTTCCTCAGAAAGCGCGTTCCGGGCCGATGCCGCCGCGCTGATGGACAACTGCCTGTCCCTTGGGCTGAACACCGTCATTGCGCAGGTGCGGCCCTTCGGGGATGCGCTTTACCGGAGCAGCCTCTTTCCGTGGAGCCACCTGTGCACCGGCGTACAGGGGCAGGACCCGGGATTCGACCCGCTGGACGTGCTGCTGACCGAGGCCCACGCCCGGGGGCTTTCGCTGGAGGCCTGGGTCAACCCCTACCGGCTCAGGAGCTCGGTTTCCATGCCCCCCGTCCTTGCAGAGAACAACCTGCTGAACACCCACCCGGAGTGGGTCTGCACCGTGAACGAGGGGGCCTACCTGAACCCCGCCATTCCGGAGGCTGCCGACTATGTGGTACAGGGCGTGGCAGAGCTGGTACAGAACTACGCCGTGGACGGCATCCACTTTGACGACTACTTCTACCCCACCACCGATCCTTCCATCGACGCGGCGCAGTTTGCAGCCAGCGGAGAAACCGACCTGACCGCATGGCGGCGGGCCAACGTGACCCGGCTGGTCAAAGCTGTCCACGATGCCGTCAAGGCCGCCGACCCGACCCTGCGGTTCGGGGTCAGTCCCCAGGGCAACCCGGACAACGACCGGAACGAGCAGTACACCGATCTCTCCGTCTGGCTGACGGCCTCCGGTGCGGATGCCGTTGTGGATTACCTCTGCCCCCAGATCTACTGGGGCTACGGCTATACCCTCTCCTCCGGCAGCACCCGCTTTGCCTTTGAGAACATCACCGCCGAGTGGCTGGCCCTGCCCCGGGCAGAGAGCACGGCCCTCTATTTCGGGCTGGGAGCCTACCGGGTCGGTGTGGGAGACGGTGGAGCCAACGCCGACAGCGTCAGCCAGTGGTGCACCGGCAGCGCGCTGGCCCGGCAGGTGACCGACCTGCGCAGCGCCGGTGCCGGGGGCTGGGCGCTCTACCGCTATGGCTCCCTGTTCCGCTCCGACGAAAGCGGCCTTGCCGCCGCCGAACGTGCCGCTCTGACGGCATTGGACGGCTAAGACACAGAAAATCCCTTGTAAGCAGGAAAAAAATGCGGTATACTATGGTATCATGCAAAAATATCGCATTTTTCACCTGCTGTTTTTGAGGATAGAAAAACATGAGTAAAACAAAACGAATCCTTGCCTTTGCGCTGGCAGCTGTGCTGGCCGTTGTCGTCCTGAGCGGCTGCAAGAGCATTGCCCAAAAGGTGTTCGGGTCTTCCAACGAGGTGCAGGAGGACGACACCACCCAGTGGGCCGTGCTCAGCTCTGACCCGCTGATGCTCGATGGCATTGCCGATACCACGGCCAAATACGCCACAGCCCGGGCCAACGGGGCGCTGAACATCGTGTTCAACGGCATCTGGAGCCGCAAGACCGAATACTTCACCGTGCCCAGCGGCCTGCTGAGCATTTACGGCTGCGGCACCACCGACGGCGGTGCCCAGAAGTTCAAGGTCTCCCTCTGGAAAAAGGTGGACGGCGGCGCGCAGTATGTGGACAACACCACCTTCTATTTCACCGCCGACGGCCAGAACTACCACTGCGACATCGGCAACCTTGACCCCAACGCAAGCTACCGCGTTACCATTTCCTACGATTCCAGCCGTTACTACCTCTACGGTCTGATGAAAGTGGAGGGCATCGGCTAAAATGAACACACAAACAAAACACTCTCTCATGCTGATGCTCTGCGCCTTTATCTGGGGCACGGCGTTCGTGGCCCAGAGCGCAGGCTCCGGCATGGGGGCTTATTCTTTTCTGGCCGGGCGCAGCTGGCTGGCGGTGCTGGTGCTGCTGCCCACCGTCCGCGCCTTCGATGCCCTCCACCGCAGGCACGGCGCAGCCTATGGCTGGCCCAAAGCCCCTGCCGACCGCAGACATCTGCTGACGGCGGGGCTTTGCTGCGGCACTTTGCTGTTTGCGGCCTCCGCTGCCCAGCAGATCGGCATCACGCTCAACCCTTCCACGGCCAAGGCTGGTTTCCTGACCGCCATGTATGTGGTGCTGGTGCCGGTGTTCGGGCTGTTTCTGGGGCGGCGGGGCAGTGCCCGGCTCTGGCTGAGCATGGTCATCGCCGTGGGCGGGCTCTATCTGCTCTGCATGAAAAACGGCTTTGGCGGCATTGAGGCCAGCGATTGGATCCTGCTTTCCTGCGCCGTGCTGTTCAGCTTTCAGATCATGACGGTGGACCACTTTGCCCCGCAGGTGGACGGTGTCCGCCTGAGCCTGCTGCAGTTCTTTGTGGTGGCCGTAGAGAGCACCGCTGCCGCCCTCCTGTTCGAGAACCCCACCCTGGCAGAGTTCGGGGCCAACTGGCTCCCGCTGGCCTACTGCGGCGTGATGTCCAGCGGCGTGGCCTACACCCTGCAGATCCTGGGCCAGCGGGACGTAAACCCCGCCATTGCAAGCCTTATCATGTGTCTGGAAAGCGTATTCAGCGCACTGGGCGGCTGGCTGCTGCTCCACCAGAGTCTTTCCATGCGGGAGGTCTTTGGCTGCACCCTCATCTTTGCAGCGGTGATCCTGGCCCAGCTGCCCGTGGAGGACTGGCTGAAATGCCGCAGCGCAAGCCGGAAGTGACCCGGCGCACCGCC
This sequence comes from Faecalibacterium sp. Marseille-Q4137, assembly GCF_017377535.1. NCBI lineage: Bacteria > Bacillati > Bacillota > Clostridia > Eubacteriales > Oscillospiraceae > Faecalibacterium > Faecalibacterium sp. Marseille-Q4137. The sequence continues at coordinate 13,888 of NZ_JAFREK010000041.1, read as the reverse complement.
GCAGGCATTCCCTATGAGCTGACCCGCAAAAAGGTCAAGCGGCTCAACCTGCACATCCGGCGGGACGGCACCGTGGCCGTGAGCATCCCGTGGTCCTACACGGTGGGCTTTGCCGATGCCTTTGTGACAGAGCAGGCCCAGTGGATCCGGGAGGCGGTCTCCCGCCAGCTGCGGCGGAACGCCCGGAATGACCAGCCCCTGCCCTCCCAGGCGGAGGCACTGGCCTGTTTCACCACCATGAGCGACAAGGTCTACCCGGCTTTTGCCGGGGTGCTGGGTGGGCAGAAGCCCACCATCAGGGTGCGGGACATGACCAGCAGGTGGGGCGTATGCTACATGAAACGGCGGCAGATCACCTTTGCATTGCAGCTCTACAATATGCCGCCCGCCGCACAGATCTATGTGGTGGTGCACGAGTACTGCCACTTCCTGCAGCCCAACCACAGCCCGGCCTTCTGGGCCGAGGTGGAAAAGCTGCTGCCGGACTGGAAAGAACGGCGGGCTTTATTGAAATAAACCTTGTGATAAAAATCAACAGGAGGGGTTCGACCCTTGGAAAGTGAAAAAAAGACCTCCGGCGGCGACAAATATTCAAAGCTGGCCGGAAACACCATTATCTTTGCCATTTCGAGCTTTTCGTCTAAGCTGCTGACCCTTTTGGTGCAGCCGTTCCTGACCTACGCCATGGCCGAGATCGCCGATCTGGGTCTGGCGAAGATCCTGAGCCAGTATGCAAACCTGCTCATCCCCTTTGTCTCGATGGGCATGTCCAACGCCATCATCCGCTTTGGCCTGGACAAGGGCAACAGCGAAAAGCAGGTGTTCACCAACGGCCTGCTGACCATTCTGGGGGGCTTCGGCATCCTGATCCTCTGCTGGCCTGTGGCGCAGTTCCTGCCCGATATGGCGCAGTACGGCTTCCTCATCTACATCTACGTCCTGATGAGCTGCCTGCGCACCCTCTGCACCCAGTTCGTGCGCAGCCACCAGTGGAACAAGCTGGTGGCCGTGGACGGCATCCTGTGCACCTTTGCCACCCTGATGTTCTATGTGCTCTACCTTGTGGGCTTCCACTGGGGGGCCAACGGTTATCTGCTTGCCATCATCAGCGGTGACCTGGTCAGCGTGCTCTTCCTCTGCATCACCGGCAGGCTGTGGAACTATGTGGAGCTCAAGGCCCTGAACCGGGATCTCTGGCAGCAGATGCTCCGCTTTTCCCTGCCCATGATCCCGGCCCAGATCAGCTTCTGGGTCATCAACGCATCGGACCTGTTCTTTGTGCGCGAGATGTGCGGCGGGCTGGACGGCCACAGCGGCGACGCTTGGAGCGGCCTGCTTTCCACCGGCTACTTCCTGCCCACCATCCTGACCACGCTGGGCCTGATCTTCTACGATGCCTGGCAGCTCTCCGCCGTGACTGAGGAAGAGGGCCGTGCCCGGTTCTTTACCAAGATCTTCCGCACCTATTCCTCGGTGCTGTTCTGCTGTGCGGCAGGCATCATCTGGCTCTGCCGCCCGGTCATGCACGTGATGAAGGCCAACTACTACTACGCCTGGCACTTTGTGCCCTTCCTTACGCTGGCTTCCACCTGCAGCTGCTTCAACCAGTTCCTCAACAGCGCATACGTTGTCAACAAAAAGTCCACCCACAGCCTGTGGACCATGCTGGCCGGTGCTGTGAGCAACTGCATTATGAACTACTTCTTCATCAAGTGGTGGGGGCCCATCGGCGCAACGGTGGCTTCCTTCTTCGGTCTGGGCATCGTGTTCGTGCTGCGCGCGCTGGATGCCCACAACATGATCGGCATGTCCATCCACCCGGGCCGGGTGGCGGTGAACTTCGGCGTACTGGCGGGCGAGGCCCTGCTCCTGCTGGCCGAGCCTCCGCTCTACGGCCTGTGGACAGGCCTCCTGACCGCCGCCATCATCCTGTTCAACTTTGCAGGTGTCTGGGCCATGGCCCGGATGCTCCTGCCCAAGCTCCTGGGCCGCCGGGGCAGGGCTCTGGTGAGCGCAGTGGACAACTGGATCAAAAAGTAAACCAAAAAACGACCCTCTCCGGGAATTGCAATGCGGAGAGGGTCGTTTTCTCTTAATATTCCAACTTATACGCCAAAGAACTCCTTGGCAATATCGGCACTCTGCTTGGCATCCTTGGCGTACCAGTCGGCTCCGATCTTTTTTGCATATTCGGGGGTCAGCACAGCGCCGCCCACCATGATCTTACAGTCCAGTTTGGCATCGTGCAGGGCCCGGATGGTCTCCTCCATGCTCTTGAGGGTGGTGGTCATCAGGGCGGAAAGCCCCACCAGATGCACATCCTTCTCCCGGACGGTGTTCACGACCGTTTCCACCGGCACGTCACGGCCCAGGTCGATGACCTCAAAGCCATAATTCTCCAGGATGACCCGGACGATGTTCTTGCCGATGTCGTGGACATCGCCCTTGACGGTGGCAATGACGATGCGTCCCTTGCTGGCGCTGCCCTCGCCCTTTTTGGCAATGGCGGTCTTGATCTCCTCAAAAGCCCCCTGCGCGGCGGTGGCCGCCTGCAGCAGCTGCGGCAGGAAGAGGGTTCCCTTTTCATACTTTGCACCCACGATATCCAGCGCCGGAATGAGGGCTTCGTCCACCAGCTCCAGCGGCTCCTTTTCCTCCAGCAGCGCCCGGGTGCGGGCAGCTGCCTCGCCCTTCAGACCCTTTTCCACCGCCTTCATCAAGGGGGCATAGGGGCCGGCGGCCTCCGGTGTTTCGCCTGCTGCCGGGGCGGTCTGGGCATTCTGCACGGCCTGCGCCAGTGCGGCAGAGGCGGGCACCCGGTTGGCATACCGCTCAATGTACTTCGTGCTCTGCCTGTCCCGGTTGGTCAGAACGTTGTAAGCATAGACCGCCGCCATCATCTCCTCGCTGGAGGGGTTCATAATGGCAAGGTCAAGCCCGGCATACATGGCCATGGTAAGGAAGGTGGTGTTCAGGTAGGAGCGACAGGGCAGACCAAAGCTGATGTTGGACACGCCCAGAATGGTGCGCACCCCCAGCTCCTCCTTGCAGGCGTGAAGGGCCTGCACCGTGGCAAGCACATCCTCCTGCTGGGCGCTGGCCGTCAGGGTCAGGCAGTCGATATAGATGTCCTCCTGCGGGATACCTGCCGCCAGTGCCGCGTCCCGGATGCGGCGGGCAATGGCCACGCGGTCCTCGGCTTTGGGCAGGATGCCCCGCTCGTCAATGGCAAGGCCGACCACCGCCGCGCCGTACTTTTTGCACAGGGGCAGAATGGTGTTCAGCTTTTCCGCCTCGCCGTTCACCGAGTTGACGATGGGCTTGCCGTTGTAGACCCGCAGGCCACGTTCCAGCGCCTCGGCATGGGAGGAATCCAGCTGCAACGGCAGGCTGACCACGCTCTGCAGCGCCTTGACCACCTGCTCCATCAGGGCAGGCTCATCCACACCGGGCGCACCCACGTTCACATCCAGGATCTGGGCCCCGGCCTCGGTCTGGCTCACGGCCTGTTCCAGCACATAGTTCATATCCCCTTCCCGCAGGGCCTGCTGGAACCGCTTTTTGCCGGTGGGATTGATGCGCTCACCCACCACCGTGATGCCGTCCACATCCACGCAGTCCATGGGGCTGCACACCACCGACTTCATGGGGTGATCAGGGCGGCCCGGCCTGCAATCGGCAAACACGCCGTTCAGCAGCTGGATAAACTCCGGGGTGGTGCCGCAGCATCCGCCTGCAGCAAACAGGCCCAGCTCCCGGTAGGGCTTCATCTGCATGGCGTAGAGCTGCGGGGTGATATCGTAGCCCGAGCCATCGGCGCGGGGCAGGCCTGCGTTGGGCTTGACGAACACCGGGAAGCTGCCGGGCAGGGCCTCGGTCAGCCGCTTTGCCATGGGGAAGATCTCCTTGGGGCCAAGAGAGCAGTTGATGCCCACGGCATCGGCCCCCAAACCCCGGGCGGTGGCGGCAAAGCTCTCGACCGTACAGCCGGTAAAGGTGCGGCCGCCCGCTTCAAAGCTCATGCTGGCCAGCACGGGCAGGCTGCTGTTCTCCTTGACGGCCAGCAGGGCGGCCTTCAGCTCATACAGATCGGTAAAGGTCTCAAGGAACACGAGGTCAGCCCCGGCGGCCACGCCTGCCCGGACGATGCGGCCATACTCTGCCACGGCATCCTCAAACGCAAGGGTGCCGTTGGGTTCCAGCAGCTCCCCCAGCGGGCCCACATCCAGCGCAGCCAATGCACCGTAAGGGGCACAGGCCCGTTTGCAGTTGGCAATACCCGCCGCAATGATCTCCTCCAGCGTGTACTCGCTGCCCGCCAGCTTGTGGGCGGAAGCGCCAAAGGTATTGGCATTGATGATGCGGCTGCCTGCGGCGGCGTACCGGGCATGGATGCTCTCGATGAGCGCCGGGTCGGTGATGTTCAGCTCCTCGGGGCGGGCCCCCAGTTTCAGGCCCGCAGCCTGCAGCATGGTGCCCATGCCGCCATCCAGCAGGATGGTATTGGGCCGGTCAAACAGTTCATTCGCTTGCACAGGTGATCCCCCTCTTTCTATATTCGCACCGGGTGCGGAGCACGCAGTGCCCGCACCCCGCCAGATGACCCCGGACCGGGTGATCACTGACCCCCAGAATGGCCGTGATGCTCTTGCGGGGGGTCATCAGGTTGTTTTCCGTGACACAGAGTCCGGCGCGGCGGGCGGTGTCCAGCGCTGCCGCCAACAGCGGCTGCACGGCAAGGGGCCAGTCCCCGTAGCCCGGGGAATAGCGCCCCGTCAGATACTTGCCCTGCCGGGCAGCCCATTGGCGCAGCTCAGCCTCAGCGGCCTCCGCAGTCTGTTCGGCCAGCGCGGAGCCCAGCGCATCCGATGCCACACCGGCGGCGATATCGCCCACACCGGCACGGCGGATCTGGGCATCCACACCGGGGCCAAGCGTCACGGCCAGCAGCAGGGCGGCGGTGCAGCCTTCCAGATGCTTTGCCACATCCTCGCCTGCCAGAATCCCCGCCGCTGTCAGGCTGTCGGGGTCGGCCTCCAGCCAGACTGCCCGGGGCGTGGCTGCCGCCAGCAGCGGCACAGCGCATTTTTCCAGCAGCGCCTGGGTGGCCGCGTCCGCGCCGCCCCGGGCCCCGAAGTACCGCGCCGCCTGTGCAAGGTCGATGCCCTCCGGCTTTTCCAGCCGCAGCGGCATACTTGGCCCAATGCTCATCTGCCCGCCCTCCTTTACAAGAATAAAGAATAGACTTAGTATACAGCATCCCCGTTTTCCCGTCAACGCAAAACACCGCATTTATTTTGGCTTGCAATCGATTGCATTTGCAAGCAATCTGCGTTATACTGTAAAAAAGGAGTGTGATCGTTATGGCTAACACCGCCGCTGTCTATGCCCGCATTGATACCAACCTGAAAGAAAGCGCCGAGGATATCCTTGCTCAACTGGGCATTACCCCGTCCAGCGCCATCCAGATGCTTTACCGCCAGATCGTCCTGACCCGGGGGCTCCCGCTCGATCTGCATCTTCCCCCTGCCACCCCCACTGCTGTGGGTGGCATGAGCCGTACCGAGTTGGATACCGAGCTGCAAAAGGGAGTCGCCTCTCTGCAAAATGGCAAAAGTTTTTCTGCCGATGAAGTCGATGCCGCATTGTATCAGGAGTTTGGAATATGAGCAGCGTTTATACGGTCCGCTACGCACCGCAGGCGTTGGACGACCTGCGGGATCTCTACTCCTATGTCGCATTTTCGCTCAAAGAGCCAGCTACCGCCCAAAAACTGGTCAACCGCATCCGCAAGGCTGCTCGCTCACTGGATGCCCTGCCCGGGCGGCACCCTGTTGTGGACTGGGAACCGTGGCAGAGCATGGGGATGCACAGGTTTACCGTGGAGGATTTTCTGCTGTTCTACCTGATCGATCAAAGCACCCGTACCGTAACTCTCGTTCGTATTGTTTATGGCGGGCGGGATCTGCAAAACCTCGCAAAATAGACCCCTGCGGAAAATTTCCAACTTTTTTGCAATAAACCTATTGACAATCTGGGTAAATAGGGATATAATCCAGACAACAAATCCACAAACCTAGTAGGAAATTGAAGCCAAGTTTCCCGGGGTCGTAGAGGATTGGGAAAATCGTTGAAAGGAGGGCACCAAAATGACGCTGATCTGGAAAAACCTGCTCCACGCGAACTTCCGTTGTGGGCGAATGTACACCACCCGGGCAGAATATGGGACCGAGCGCTGTGCATTGCCCTCTGCAGACCGAATGTGTGTGCGAATGTGATGGCAAAGCTGCCAAAGCGCTGAACCCGAATTTTGCCCGGTGCACTGAAATGGTGTCAGTGACCGGGATTTTTTATGCGTCAGAATTATACTTTAAGTACAGATAGAGAGGCTAATTACTATGTCTAACTATAAATTTGAGACCCTGCAGCTTCACGTTGGCCAGGAGCAGGCCGATCCCGCAACCGATTCCCGCGCCGTGCCCATCTACCAGACCACTTCCTATGTGTTCCGCAACAGCCAGCACGCCGCTGACCGTTTCGGTCTGGCCGATGCAGGCAACATCTACGGCCGCCTGACCAACTCCACGCAGGATGTGTTCGAGAAGCGCATCGCTGCTCTGGAGGGTGGCGTAGCTGCTCTGGCCACTGCTTCCGGCGCTGCCGCCATCACCTACACCATCGAGGCGCTGGCACAGGCCGGTGACCACATCGTGGCACAAAAGACCATCTACGGCGGCAGCTACAACCTGCTGGAGCACACCCTGACCCAGTTCGGCGTGACCACCACCTTTGTCAATGCTCACAATCTGACCGAAGTGGAGAACGCCATTCAGCCCAACACCAAGGCCGTCTATCTGGAAACGCTGGGCAACCCCAACAGCGATATCCCCGACATTGATGCCATTGCCGCCATTGCCCACAAGCACGGCCTGCCGCTGGTCATCGACAACACCTTCGGCACCCCGTACCTGATCCGCCCCATCGAGCACGGCGCAGACATCGTGGTCCACTCCGCCACCAAGTTCATCGGCGGCCACGGCACCACCCTGGGCGGCATCATCGTGGACAGCGGCAAGTTTGACTGGAAGGCCAGCGGCAAGTTCGGCAATATCGCCGATCCCAACCCCAGCTACCACGGTGTTTCCTTTGCCGATGCCGCAGGCCCTGCCGCCTTCGTCACCTACATCCGCGCCATCCTGCTGCGCGATACCGGTGCCACCATCTCCCCGTTCAATGCATTCCTGCTGCTGCAGGGCACCGAGACCCTGAGCCTGCGCATCGAGCGCCATGTGGAGAACACCAAGAAGGTGGTCGAATTCCTGGCAAACCATCCTCAGGTGGAGAAGGTCAACCACCCCTCTCTGCCCGATCACCCGGATCACGCCCTGTACGAGAAGTATTTTCCCAACGGCGGCGCATCCATCTTCACCTTCAACATCAAGGGTGGCCGCGAAGAAGCCTTCAAGTTCATTGACAACCTGAAGATCTTCTCCCTGCTGGCAAACGTTGCAGACGTGAAGAGCCTGGTCATCCACCCGGCCTCCACCACCCACAGCCAGCTGAACGATCAGGAGCTGGCCGAGCAGCAGATCTATCAGAACACCATCCGCCTGTCCATCGGCACCGAGCACATCGATGACATCATCGCCGATCTGGAAGCTGGCTTCACAGCCGTCCGCGGCGAGTAATCCCCCTGTCCCCCATGCTCTGACAAAAACTCTCCTCCCTTCTCCTTTTTGATCGTATGTGCAAAGAACCGCCGCCCGAAATTTCCGGGCGGCGGTTCTGTTTTTGTGTGTTCGTGTTTTTACAGCCGGCGTTCCAGCCAGTCACCAATGTCAGCAAAGACCTCTTCGCGGTTCAACTCCACCAGCAGCTCATGCCGGGCACTGGGGTACAGCTTGACCTCGATGTTCTTCACACCGGCATCCAGCAGGCTCTTGACCGCCCGCTTCACACCTGCGCCCTGTTCGCCCACCGGGTCGGCATCGCCTGCCAGGAACAGCAGGGGCAGATCCTTGGGCACCCGGGCCAGAAGAGCCGGGTCGTACAGCCGCAGGATGCCGCTGAACATGCTGTAATAGGCGTTCAGGGTAAAGATAAAGGTACAGCGCTCGTCGGCGCGGTAGCGGTCCACCTCCACCGGGTCACGGTTGAGCCAGTCGTGGGCCGTGCGGCCCTCCAACCCCTTGTTGTACCCCAGAAACGAAAGTCTGGCCACCAGTTTGCTGCGGTAGTGCCAGCCATGGAACACGGCCAGCACCCGGCAGATGGTCCTGGCCAGCTGCACCAGCGCTTTGGGCTGGTAGCCGGTGCCCATGATGATGGCACCGTCCAGCTCATCGCCCCACTCACAGAGGTACTGCCGCGCGTAGAACGAGCCCATGCTGTGGCCCAGCAGGAAATAGGGCACACCGGGATACAGCTGCTTTGTCAGGGTCGTCACAGCGTGCAGATCCTCCAGCACGGCGCGGTTGCCGTCGGGTTCGCCGAAGTAGCCGTAATCCTCTTTGGTGCGGATGGACCCGCCGTGGCCCAGGTGGTCGTTGCCGGTGACAAGGATGCCCCGGGCGGCCAGATTCTCGGCCAGCGGCTTATAGCGGTCGATGAACTCCACCATCCCGTGGGAGAGCTGCAGCACCGCCCGCACCTCTCCCTCCGGCACACAGCGGAACGCGTGGAGCGTCCGCCCCGGCTGGCAGGACGGCAGGGTAAAGTCGATCATCTGGCTCATGGGCTGCCCTCCTTCTCCGCATTATTTTTTCATGTTGCCGATCTTCTTGCGGCAGGAGGTGCAGATGCAGTAGCCTGCATACTGGATGGCATTATCGTCCACCTCGCCGCAGAAATCGCAGCTGCCGGTGGGGCGGTATTTTTTGAGGATGATCTCATCGCCCTCCACAAAGATCTCCAGCTTGGCATCGTTGTCCAGCTTCATGCTGGTGCGCAGCTCCTTGGGCAGGACGATACGGCCCAGGCCGTCAACGCCGCGGACGATTCCGGTACTCTTCATAGTTTTTTCTTCTCCTTTGTCATTTACACCTCAGACAGCCATTTTCCAATTTTCTCCCGGCCCTGATCTCTCCTTCAGAGCCTTCAAAGGAAAATTGTGCCATCTCTCCCACTCAGTATACAAAATTTCCAATCATTCGTCAATGATTGCGCGCGGTTTCGACAAAAAGATTTTTCTTTTGCTTCCAAACGCCCATTCTGCCAAATCTGCGGCCGATTCGTTGACAAAACAGCGCACAGCGATTAAACTAAAAGGTAGCTATCCGCAATTTTTTGCCTGTAAATATAAAGGAGCGTTTTTTTATGCCGAGCAATAAAGTCCGCACCCGTTTTGCCCCCTCGCCCACTGGCTACATGCACGTTGGCAACCTGCGCACCGCGCTGTACACCTACCTGATGGCCAAGCACGAGGACGGCACCTTCATCCTGCGCATTGAGGACACCGACCAGGGCCGTTACGTTGAGGGCGCTGTGGATGTCATCTACAACACCCTGCGGGAGACCGGCCTGCTGTGGGACGAGGGCCCGGACATCGGCGGCCCTGTGGGCCCCTACGTTCAGAGCGAGCGGATGGGCATGTTCAAGCAGTATGCCGAGCAGCTGGTGGCAGAAGGCAAGGCCTACTACTGCTTCTGCACCGAGGAGCGGCTGGAGGCACTGCACGCCGAGCAGCGCGCCAACGGTGAGATGACCCACTACGACGGCTGCTGCCGCGACCTGCCCGAGGAGGAGGTCAAGCAGCGTCTGGCTGCAGGTGAGCCCTACGTCATCCGCCAGAAGATCCCCAAGGAGGGCGTGACCGGCTTTGACGATGTGGTCTACGGCCACATCGAGGTCGAGAACAGCGAGATGGACGATCAGATCCTCATCAAGACCGACGGAATGCCCACCTACAACTTTGCAAATGTTGTGGACGACCACCTGATGGGCATCACCCATGTCATCCGCGGCAGCGAGTATCTGTCCTCCACCCCCAAGTACAACCTGCTGTATCAGGCCTTTGGCTGGGAGATCCCCACCTATATCCACTGCCCGCCCGTGATGAAGGACGCGCAGAACAAGCTGTCCAAGCGCAACGGCGATGCCAGCTATCAGGATCTGGTGGCCAAGGGCTACCTGAGCGAGGCCGTGATGAACTACATCTGCCTGCTGGGCTGGAGCCCCAAGGGCGAGTACGCCGAGCAGGAGATCTTCAGCCTGGAAGAGCTCATCAAGATCTGGAGCCCGGACGGCATCTCCAAGTCCCCTGCCATCTTCGACCCCCTCAAGCTGCGGGCCATCAACGCGGAGTATATCCGCCGCCTGAGCCCTGAGGAGTTCCAGAAGAAGGCCGAGCCCTGGATCGATCAGGCCGTGCACACCCCCATCGACAAGAAGCTGCTCTGCGCCAACCTGCAGCCCCGCTGTGAGGTGCTGGGCGAGATCCCCGAGCAGCTGGACTTCTTTGACGCAATGCCCGACTACGATGTGAGCCTGTACGCCAACAAGAAGCAGAAGACCACCCCGGAGACCGCCCGGGAGGCACTGGAAGCCCTGCTGCCCCTGTTGAGCGACGAGAGCCTGGACTTCTCTGACCGCGACACCGTGTTCAACGCCTGCAAGGCCAAGGCCGAAGAGCTGGGCAAGAAGAACGGCTGGCTGCTTTACCCGCTGGGCATTGCCCTTTCCGGCAAGCAGCGCACCCCCGGCGGCGGCACCGACCTTGCCTGCATGATGGGCCGCGAGACGACCCTTGCCCGTGTCAAGGCTGCCATTGAAAAGCTGAACGGGTGATTTTCCTTCCCTTTTCGCAATCATATCCACGGAGGTGTTTTTATGATGTACCCGTTTATGACACTGGACGACAACACCGAGATCGTGCATTCCGAGATGCAGCCAGACCACCGTGTAAAGGTCTACATCGAAAAGCCCGACGAGAAGGATTGTTTCCACTCTGCGGTCTGCTATCTGCCGGATTATACCTGGGAGGATGTCAGCGGCTTCACCCCTGCTGAGATCGACCGCTACCAGAAGTTCCTGGAATCCACTGCACATCTGATCCTGCAGTTTTCCCAGGAAGGAGGGGTAGAAAATGCCGCAGGTTTTTAAAATCGGTTCCTACTGGGTCTACTTCTGGGCCAACGAAAATGATCCGCTGGAACCCATTCATGTCCATGTTTCACAGGGTGCTCCCAGCAGCAACGCGACCAAGATCTGGATCACCCGGGCCGGGAAATGCTATCTGTGCCACAACAATTCCAACATTCCGCCCCGTGTCCTGCGAAACATCATGGCCATCATCGAAGCACGAAGCGATGAAGTGATTGCCAAATGGATGAATTTCTTTGGTGAAGTACGCTATTTCTGCTGATTTGAGCCGCTTCCCCGCATGACCCCATAAAACGCCGCGCGCCCGCGCTACAGTATATGCAAAGGGCGCGGGAAACAGAACATTGCAAAAGATCCCCGCCGGAAAGCGGGGATTTTTTCATGCCGGAAACCACAAAACTGCACCCGAAGCAGCCTGTTGCCGCCGCGTTGGCCTCCCGGGCGGCGGTACGCCCGGCCCTGCGGCAGGGCGGGGCCTTTGCGCTGGGGCTTGCCGGGGGCTGGGCCGTTCTCTACGGGGCCCTGCTCCCCTTTGGGCTGGGGCTGACATTGGGCCTGCCTGCGGACTGCTTTGCCGCCTGCGCAGCCGGGGCCGCACTGAGCATCCTGTTCCACGGGTTCGGGGCATTTTCACTGGACAGCCTCTGCCTGCTCTGCGCCGTGGGGGCAGCTGTGGCCGCTCGATGGCTCTGGCCCGGCAGGCTCCGCCCGGCATTTCTGGCCGGGTGCGGGGCGCTGGTGCTGGGAGGTATCTGCTTTGCGCTGGGGCCCGGCGGGGCAGGCTTCACGCTGGTATTCTTCTGCGGGGCAGATGCCCTGCTGGCGGGCGGCTTCGGCTATGCACTGCAGCGCTTCCCACCCGAAAAGCCCGGTTTTGGCACCCTGCTGGCCGCTTCTGTCGTGGCGGCGGCGCTGGGCGGGCTGCGCTTCGGCCCCCTCTGCCTTGGGGCAGCGGCCTGTGCCATGGTGGAGGCCGCCCTCTGCTGCCGCGGGCAGGAAAAGCCCGCGCTGGCCTTTGCTGCCTTCACCGGGGCCGCGCTCTGCGCCGCAGACCCTTCCCTTGCCCCGGCGGCGGTGGGGCTCTGCTGCGGCACGGCGGCAGCGGTCCTGCTGGCCCCCGGGCGGCGGGCTGAGACCCTTGCCGCCTGTGCAGGCGGGTGTGTGCTGGGGGTGCTCTGTGTTCCCGCCCCCGGCACGGCTCTGCCCCTGCTCCTCAGCGCCGGGCTGGGCTTTGCGGCCCCCGCCTTTTTCCCTAAACATTGGCTGACACCGGTGCCGGAAGCCCCCGCGCCGCCCGAGGAGCCGCCCCGGCTTTCTGCCGCCGCCACCCGGCTGGAAGCAGTGGCCGAGAGCCTTTCCTCGCTGGCCGAGACGGTGAACGCTGTATACGATGCGTTTCCCCGCCGATGCGACACCTTCCGCTGGGTCATCGACAACACCCACGACAGCCTGTGCTTCAATTGCGGGCGGCGGGAAACCTGCTGGAAGCAGGAATACACCGCCACGCTGGAGGGGATGAACGCCCTGCGGCCCATTCTGGAACAGCAGGGCCATCTGCAGACCAGCGACCTGCCCGGCCAGCTGTCCAGATGCATCCACCCGGCGGCGCTCTGCGCGGCGGCAAATCGCTCCTTTGCGCTCTACCGGAGCCGGAAGGAAGCCCACGTCCACGCTGAGGCCATGCGCACCGCCCTGACCGAGCAATACAGCGCCATGGCCGATGCCCTGAGCGTACTCAGTGAGCAGCTGGGCCGCCCCGGGAACCCGGAGCCTTACAAATCCGGGCGGGTGGCCGCGTTTTTTGCCAGCCTGGGCACGCCGCCGCTGGAATGCGCTGTCACGCTGGACGACCTGGGCCGGACACGGGCGGCGGTCACCCTGCCCCGTACCCGCTTTTCTTCCCCCGAGCTGGCCGCGCTGGCGCAGGAGACCGGACGCATCTGCCGCCGGGACTTCGACCCGCCGCAGGTGCTCTCCTGCAAAGGGATGACCACCCTGCTCTTCTGCGAAAAGCCCGCCCTCCGGGCTGTGTTCGGAACTGCAGGCACGGCGGCAAAGGGCACTGTCTCCGGGGATGCGGTCCAGCAGTTCTGCAGCCCGGCCGCTGCCCAGATGATCCTGTGTGACGGCATGGGCACAGGCCGCCCGGCCGCCGTGGACGGCAGCCTTGCCGCCGAGCTCACTGCCCGCCTGTTGAAAGCCGGCTTCACCGCTGAGCTGGCGGCACGGCTGGTCAATGTGGCGCTGGCCCTGAAAAGCGATGAGGAGAGCGGAGCCACCCTCGACCTGATCAGCGTGGACCTTTACACCGGCACGGCACGGATCTTCAAGGCCGGGGCCGCCCCGGGCTTTCTGGTGCACGGCGGCCGTGCCCGTCCGGTGGGCGATATCAGCCTGCCCATCGGCATTCTGGGCAGCGTGAACGGCCAGAGCCGGGTGGTGCATCTCGCCGCCGGGGACTATGCCGTACTGGTCTCGGACGGTCTGCTGGTGGACGGCCCCGGCTGGGTGGCCAAGCAGCTGGAGCTCTCCGCCGCCGCAGGCGACCCGCCCGAGAAGGTGGCCCGGATCCTTGTGGAGACCGCCCGCGCCCGCGCCGAACAGACCGGCCGACCCGATGATATCACTGCCGCCGTGCTCCGGTTAGAGCCCTGCGGACATTGAAAATTTCACAAAAGGGGCATATAATAGCCTTATCTTTTACAAGGGAGGACTGCCCATGTTAAAACTCACCGTTTCCCAGGATGGCAGCGGCGATTTTGCCAGCATCTCGGAGGCCGTGCTGGCG
>NZ_JAFREK010000040.1:0-25773 GCF_017377535.1 Faecalibacterium sp. Marseille-Q4137 | reverse complement strand
ATTCTATCAGAATCATTCATTTTCTTCAAGCGTTCTCATCAAAAAAGCGGCCTGCCCTCTCCGGCAGGCCGCTTTGCGTTCAATCCGTATCGTTTTCGGTACCGGCCCCACCGGTCGGCGGCTCCGTCTGCGCGGCAGACGGTGTGGTACCGGCAGAAGGGGTCGTGGTCTCGGGCGGGGTGGCGGGCACCTCGGCCTCGACCTCTGCCGCCATATAGACGATGATGGTCGAGCCGACCTCCACCATGGCACCGGGCTCCTCGCTGCAATAGGCCACACAGCCCGAAACATAGGAGCCATCGTTATAAATGGGATAGAAGCTCGCATTCAGCCCCACTTGCGCCAGCTGCTGCTCCGCGCCGTCCCGGGTAAAGCCTGCCACGTTGGGCATCTCCACCATCTGCGGGCCGCGGCTGACCACCAGATCGATGGTGCTGCCCTCTTCGATGACCTCTCCGGCTTCAGGGGTCTGACGGATGATCTTGCCCTTTTCCACGGTATCACTGTATTCCATGGTCACATAGAACAGGTAATCCCCGGCATAGCTGTGGTTGTTGCGCACCTGCGAATCGTAGTCCATCCCCACAAAATCCGGGGCCAGATTCACCGGCTCTGTCACCAGTGAACTGGCCGGTTCGGAGGCCGGGGTGGATTCCGCAGGCTTTGCGGTGTGCAGCCCCTGATTTACCAGCCCCCACACGATGAGCAATGTCAGGATGGCCAGCAGGATCAGGATGGCCGCCAGCAGGTTGCGCAGGCTGAGGATATGCTTTTTCCGTTCCTCTTCCTCGGTGGACTGAGGGCGCGGCGCGGCCTGCTGCAGGGTCTGGGTAAGCTCCGTGGTATACTCCTGGCTGCTCAGTGCCTGGAACAGCTGGGGCACGGTCTGGATGCGCTCGGCAGGACTGAGCTGCAGGCCCATCCAGAGCACATCCGAAACATACTCCGGCACCGCCCGTTCCAGCGTGCGGGCGCGGGGGTTGGAGTCCGACACCAGCCGCTGTGCCGCAGGAACAGGACTCTGCCCGCAGACCATCCGGTAGACCACGGCGGCAAGGCTGTATTCATCGGTGTAACGGCCCTCAAATTCGGTGGTGGAATACTGCTCCGGTGCCGAGTAGCCCTCGTACAGCTGCTCGTGCAGGCCGCTGCCCGCCGTGCGCAGCCCCACGGTGGCGTAGCCCGTCAGGCGTGCCCGGCCGTTTTCCAGCACCCGGATGTTTTCCGGGCAGATGCCCCGGTGCACCAGCCCCACCTGATGCATGGCCGCCACGCCGTCAAACACAGGCTGCAGCATATTGCGGGCCGTCTCAGCTGAAACCGGGCTGGGACGCTCATCCAGCCACTGCTGCAGCGGGATGCCGCCGGGATTCTCCATCACGGCGTAGACGGTGTTGTTCTCCTCGAACACGTCCAGCACAGCCTCCAGACCGTTTGCGGGGGTGATGCGCTGGATGGAGCGGTAGAGATCGGCAAAGTCCATCCGGGTGGTCTTGAACAGCACCTCGCTGCCCAGCTTGGGCCGGAGCAGCGCGTCCGTGCCCCGCTCCGCCGACAGCGTCAGGGGCATATACTCCTTGATGGTCACCCGGAACCGCCCGACGTTCTCCACGCCCCGGTACAGGATGCCCTCGCCGTCGATGCTCTGCATCTCGCCCACGGTATACCGCCCGGCCAGCAGCGTGCCCACCGGCAGGCTGCCCGCCGGGTTGCGCCCGGCCAGTACCCCGCCGCAATGCGGGCACACCGACACCCGGTTCTCCAGCTCGCCCATGCAGTACGGGCAAATGCGTTTTGCTTCCATGTGCGCCACCTCGTTTCTTCGTGGTCTGTTTCAAATCATTTTACCATATTTGCCCCCGCCGCGCAATCCGCAAAGCAAAAAAGCGCTGCCCTCTGAGTTTTTTCACAGGGGGCAGCGCTTTGATTTTCTATTACAGAGTCAGCAGGCGCAGATACACCTTATTCCGGCAGGTCCTCTTCGTTCTCCAGGCTGTGCCAGACGTTCTGGACATCGTCGTTGTCCTCCAGGGCATCCAGCAGCTTGCCCATTGCCTTGAGCTGATCGGGGTCGGTCAGGCGGGTGGTGGTCATGGGGACCATGGCCAGGTCGTCGCTCAGGATCTCGTAGCCCTTCTCTTCCATGGCCTTGACCACAGCGGAGTAGTTCTCGGGATCGGTGGTGATCTCAGCAGCCTCTTCGCCTGCATCAAAGTCCTCGGCACCGGCATCCAGAGCATCCATCATGGCCTCGTCGGCATCCTTATCCTCCAGAGAGATGTCAATGACACCCTTCTGGCTGAACAGGAAGGCCACACAGCCCATAGCGCCCAGGTTGCCGCCGTTCTTGTCGAAGTAGTGGCGCAGGTCGGCAGCGGTACGGTTGCGGTTGTCGGTCAGGGTCTCGACCATGACAGCAACGCCGCCGGGGCCGTAGCCCTCGTAGGTGATGGCCTCGAACTCGGTCTTGTCACCGCCCTCAGCCTTCTTGATGATGCGCTGGATGTTATCGTTGGGCACGCTCATGCGCTTTGCCTTGGCGATCAGGTCTGCCAGCTTGCTGTTGGAAGCCGGGTTGGGGCCGCCGTCACGGACGGCAACGCTGATCTCGCGGCCGATCTTGGTAAAGACCTTTGCTCTTGCACCATCGGTCTTTTCCTTCTTGCGCTTAATGTTGTTCCATTTGCTATGTCCAGACATGGGAACCTCCTAAAGTTTTATCGAAATCTCCGCCTGCGGGCAGACGGGCTGTGGTCGCCCGCTTGTGGCAGCACACAAAATCTAACTCTATTATTGTAGCACAATCACGAATCCCATTCAAGGGCTCCGGGCGTGTTTTCGCTTGTTCGTGTTGGAAAACCGGCTTTTCAGGCCGGTTTACAGCAACCGCAGGGCCTTGGGGTAATGGTTTTTGACCCGTCCGCCCGACACCTTGCCGCCGCCCATGGGGCAGCCATCCACGGTCACGCAGCACCAGCCATCGGCGGCAGTGTCCGCGGCGATCTCACGGCCGGAAAGGTACTCCGTTACCCGCGGGTCGGCAAGGGTCAGTGCTTCGCGGTTGGTGCAGAGCGCGCCGAATGCCGTGAACAGGTGGTGCTCCGGCACGAAACGGCCCTTCTGCACGCTGCCCACGAACACCCCCGCCCGCAGGACATGCAGTCCCGTCTGCGGGAAGGGCACGGGCAGCAGAACGCTGCCGCCATGCACCACGGCAGGGCGGTCCGCCAGCGCCGGGAAATACTGCCGGGCAAACTCCTGCCATGCAGCAAGGCTCTGGGCCGGGGTGGCCTCCCCTGCCCCGGCATCCCGGCTGCGGGCGCTGCGGCCCTGCACCGCCTCCCGCAGGGCACGGCTGTTCTCCCGGCGGGCGCTGCGGGCATCCGGGGCCTTGGCAGGCTTGCCGCCCTTGCTTCCCTTCTGCTTTTTGCTCTGCTCTGCGGCAGCAGCCAGCCAGAGCTCTTCCTCTGCCGTATAGGTTCCGGGGGCAGGCAGCGGCCGCGGCGTGCCAGCCTTGACCAGACGGGCAATAAAATGCCCCTCGCCGCCCTGACAGGGCCAGATCCGGCGCACCTTGCTCACATCCAACGGCAGGCCGCCGGTGCGGTTTGCCTCACCCGGGCTGCCAAAGCTGTAATCCACATTGCCGAACACATCGGCCAGCGTGAACTCCGGGTGGCGCTGCAAAAACGCCGCCACCTGTCCCTCGTCCTCTTCCGGGGCAAAGGTGCAGGTGGAATAGATCATCTCGCCGCCGGGGGCCAGGCAGACCGCCGCATTGTCCAGGATCTGTGCCCCCAGTGCGGCGCACTGCTTTACCAGCGCTTCACAGTGCTGGGTCACAGCCACGGCTTCCTTGCGGAACATTCCCTCGCCGGAGCAGGGCGCATCCACGAGAACACGGTCAAAAAACTCCGGCAGAGCGGCGGCAATGCGGCCAGTGTCCTCGTTCAGCACCACAGCGTTGGGCACGCCCATCCGCTCCAGATTGCTCCGGAGCACCTCGGCGCGAGCGGCAACGAACTCGTTGCTTACCAGCAGCCCCTGCCCGCCCAGCGCTGCCGCCAGCTGGCTGCTCTTGCCGCCGGGGGCCGCGCAGGTATCCAGCACCCGCATCCCGGGCCGGACCCCCAGCAGGGGCGCGGCACTGGAAGCGGAAGGCTCCTGCGAGTAGAACACGCCCGCATGGTGGTAGGGGTGCCGCCCGGGCTTGAAGGCGGGGTCCTGCACCACAAAGCCCGCCTTGCAGAAGGGCGAGGGCTCCACCGGAAAATCTGCCTGCGCGGCAAACTGCTCCGGCGCAGCACGCAGGGCCGAGACCGTCACGCCCCGGGCAGCAGTCTCCTGCGGGGCGGCATAGAGAGCATCGAACCGGTCGCCCAGCAGAGCGCGCTCCCGGCGCTCAAAATATTCCGTAGGCATGAAAGCTTATCCTCCCATGAATAAAGCCGCCGTTCGCGGCAAAACTAAGGCTGTGAGGGAAAGCCCCCTCACGAAAGGAGTAACGAACCATGAAGGACCACAGCGAGAATCGCACCGAAAACCGCACGAACAACTGCAAGAACCAGAGCCAGAACCGCACCACCAATCAGACCACCAACGAGCACAAGCACCCCAACCAGTATACCAAGGGTGCTGACGACGAGGGTGCCAAGAACAAGAAGTAACACCGCATAAGAAAGCCCGCTGCCTTCCCTGCACTGTTTTCCAGTGCGGAAAGCAGCGGGCTTTCGCGTTTTATTTCTGGTTCGGGTCAAACTGCTGCCACAGGGCATCGAACAGCTCTTCCACACGGGTCATCTGCCCGGTGAGGTAAAGCCAGCCCAGCAGGCACTCAAAGCCGGTGGAAGCGCGGTATTCCTCGGGGGAAGCGTGCTTGGCCACACTGGCCTTGCTGGCGTTGCGGCCCCGCTTGAACACAGCCAGCTCTTCCTCTGTGAAGAGCGGTTCCAGCAGCTGCTCCTCCCGGAACTGTGCCCGGGCCGAGACATACTTGACCTTTTCCACATTGAGCTTGCCTGCGGACATCCGGTGGTGCCGTGCCAGACGGGTGCGCACCAGCAGTTCCAGCACGCTGTCTCCCACAAAGGCCAGCGCCAGCGGGTTCAGCTCACGGGGGTCGATGGTTTCTTCCTGCATTGTTGTAATCCTCGCCCTCTCCGTCATTGCTTACGCAATGCCACCTCTCCCAAAGGGGAGAGGCACTTGCAGCTTTCAGACATGATTCAGCAAAACAGAAGCTGCGAACCTGTCAGATGCGTTGGCTCCCCCTTCGGGGGAGCTGGCGAGCGCAGCGAGACTGAGAGGGTCGTCTCCTTTTTAGAAGATATAATCGAACTGATATTCACCAATGAGGATGGTGTCGTTCTCCTGCACGCCCTTTTCCACCAGTTCGGTCAGGATGCCGCTCTCGTCCAGCTGACGCTGGAAATACTGCAGGCTCTCGTAGTCATCCACATTGCTGCCGGCCAGGATATACTCCAGCCAGGGCGCGTCGATGCTCCACACATGGGCCTCTATCCGCTGGATGGTATAAGCACGGTCGTTGGCCTTGGGCTCGGGCTTCTTGTACTCGGGGGTGAACACAGGCACCGGCGGGATATCCTTCAGGCGGTTATAGACCAGGCCCGGCAGCTCCCGCACGCCCTGCATGGTGGCGGCAGAGATGGGCACAAAGGTCAGGCCCTTGCCCTCCACATAGCTGCGGAAGCTCTCGATCTGCTCCTCGGTGGCCAGGTCGCACTTGTTGCCCACCACGATCTGGGGGCGCTGTGCCAGCTCGGGGCTGAACTTTGCCAGCTCCTCGTTGATCTTTTCAAAGTCCTCCACCGGCTCACGGCACTCGCTGCCGGAGACATCCACCACATGCAGCAGCAGGCGGCAGCGCTCCACATGGCGCAGGAAGTCGTGGCCCAGACCAATGCCCTCGCTGGCACCCTCGATCAGGCCGGGGATGTCGGCACAGACAAAGCTGGCACCCTCACCCACCGACACGACACCCAGGGTGGGCACCAGCGTGGTGAAGTGATAGTTCGCGATCTTGGGCTTGGCCGCGCTGATGGTAGAGATGAGGGTGGACTTGCCCACATTGGGGAAGCCGATCAGGCCCACATCAGCGATCAGCTTCAGCTCCAGCGTCACCTGGATGTCCTCGCCGGGCATACCGGGCTTGGCAAACTTGGGGATCTGGCGGGTAGGCGTTGCAAAATGTGCGTTGCCGTAGCCGCCGCGGCCGCCCTTTGCGATGGTGACGGGGGTGTGGTCGGACAGGTCCGCGATGACCAGCCCGCTCTCCGCGTCCTTGATCACGGTGCCCAGCGGCACCTTGATGATGAGGTTCTCGGCATTCTTGCCGTGGCAGAGGCTTGCGCCGCCCTTGCCGCCCTCGGGGGCAGTGTACTTGCGCTTGTAGCGGAAGTCCATCAGGGTGGAAAGATGATCGTCCACCACAAAGATGATATCACCGCCGCGGCCGCCATCACCGCCGTCCGGGCCGCCAGCGGCCACGAACTTCTCACGATGGAAGCTCACTGCGCCATCGCCGCCCTTGCCCGCATGGAGCCAGATGGTGGCGATATCGATAAAATTGGTTTGTGCTGCCATACAGCCCCTCCTATTCTTCAAAAGCCTTTTACCTATATTCAGCTCCCCTACTAGGGGCAACGGCAACGACCACCGCCAGTGGCGGATTAAGGGAGTTGTTGTTGGGGCCGCGGCCAGCAAGATGCGAGTGTCAACCTTGACACGAAGCAGATGCTGGGAGCCGCAACTCGTAGCTGGCCGCGCCAAAGCGCGGACTGAGAGGTTTGATTTCCAAACGGAAAAGGCTTTTTCGTTACCTAAAAAGAGCCGGGCCACGAGGGTCCGGCTCTTCGGGTTGCAGTTTTTCAGGCAGAAGTTACTGCTTCACGCTGCACTTCTTGCCGCTCTTGCCCACGCGCTCAAAACGGACAGTGCCGTCAACCAGAGCAAACAGGGTGTCATCGCTGCCCTTGCCAACGTTCTCACCCGGCATGATGTGGGTGCCACGCTGACGAACCAGGATGTTGCCGGCCAGAACGAACTGACCGTCTGCACGCTTGGTGCCCAGACGCTGTGCTGCGGAATCGCGGCCGTTCTTGGTGCTGCCTACGCCCTTTTTATGTGCCATTGTAATTTACCTCCTTAGCCGTTGATCGCAGTGATCTCAACCTTGGTGTAGGGCTGACGATGGCCCATGCGGCGAGCACTGTGCTTCTTTGCGCGATAGGTGATGATGTTCAGCTTCTTGCCCTTGCCATTCTTGATGACCTTGGCAGAAACGGAAGCGCCCTCAACAACGGGAGCGCCAACCTTGACAGAACCCTCCTCGCCAATAGCGAGAACCTGATCAAACTTCACTTCGGAGTCGGCCTCAACGTCCAGCTTTTCGATGTAGACGATGTCGCCCTGCTCCACGCGGTACTGCTTACCGCCGGTAACAATGATTGCGTACATTTGTTTCATTCCTTTTCGTTGTACTCGCTGGTCGTAAAGGCAGGCCCTCACGGGGCCGTTTCCGGTGCCCACACCATGCGGCTAGAATATTATAGCAGAAAAAAGTCCGCTTTGCAAGGGCTTTTTGCACTTTACTCCGGATTTTTTTCGTTCTTTTCCGGGTGTTCGCGCCGGTCCAGCGCTTCCTTTACGGTTTCATTCCACGCTGCCGTTTTCTCAACGAACTCCGCGCGGGATGCAGAGGCCGGCAGAGCAGCGTCCATCCCCGCAAAAGTGGTGGGGCCGTCCAGCTTTTTCATCCGTGCCCGGTTCTCACTGTTCAGGGGCAGCTCTACCATCAGGGGCTTGTCCCTGAACTTCTTTGTCAGGAGGATCTCGGCGATCACGCCGCCCACAACGGCAATGCCTGCCACCAGCTGGGACACCCGCAGGCCGATGCTGGGCACCAGCAGCAGGCTGTCGGTGCGGAGGGCTTCGATCCAGAAACGGCCCGCGCCGTACCAGATGAGGTACCGCAGAGCGATATCTCCTGCGAACCTGCGCTTTTTGAGGTAGCGCACCAGCAGAAACAGGCCCACAAAGCACCAGATGCTCTCATATAAGAAGGTGGGATGCACCGGCAGGTTCGGGTCGATGGTCACGCCTTTGGGCACCGTGACCACGCTGCTCGTCAGGTAATCGTGGGTCGCCTGGCTGTACATGCCCCAAGGCAGAGTGGTGTTGCAGCCAAAGGCCTCCTGATTGAAGAAGTTGCCCCAGCGGCCGCAGCCCTGCCCGATGAGGAAGCCCATGGCCGCCAGATCGAACATGGGCAGCACGGGAACTTTCCGCCACTTACAGGCCAGCCCGCCGAACAGAAAGGCTCCGATGATGCCGCCGTAAATGGCAAGACCGCCATCCCGGATGGCCAGTACATCTTTCAGGCTGTGGTACTGATAGGGCGAAAGGGCCACATAGTAGAGCCGGGCACACAGGATCCCCATGACCACACCGATGAGGATGACATCCACCATGGCATCGGCATCCACACCAAACTCCACACTGTGCCGGAAGGCGAACACCAGCGCCAGGCACATGCCCACGGCAATGCAGACACCGTACCAGTAAATGTTCATGCCTCCGATGGAAAAGGCTACGCGGTCAAGCTCAAAGCTCAGCCCCAACCCCGGAAACTGCACCAGATTCGTCATTCTTCCATCTCCTCCTCATCGTCCGGCTCTTCCCCGGCCGTGCCGTCGGGCTGGATGTACATCACAGCCATCCGCTCCTCGCTCAGGATCTTCTGCAGCGCCGCGTCGGCATCCTCTGCCGTCAGCGCCGCCAGCGTGGCGATCTGCTGGGCCACGGTCTGGCCGCTGAGGGCAAAATCTGCCATCTGGCTGGCCGAGTCCTCCACGTTCTCCAGATTTTCGATCAGCTGGCCGTATTTTTCATTCTTGCACAGGGTAAAGATCTCCCGGTCCACACCCTCAGCACGGATGCGCCGGATCTCCTCCAGCAGCAGCTGCTTCACGGTGTCGGGCACATCGCTCTCGCCGGTGAACAGGATGCAGCAGCAACCGTCCACCCGGAGCACCTCCCCGCCAAAGCCAGGGTTGGTCAGGCCCTCATCATAGAGCTTCCGGTAGAGCCTCGACATGCCGCCGGAGATGCAGCAGAGGATGAGGTCATACAGGATCTCGCTGCGCAGGTCGTCATGCTGCAGCGGCTGCTCCTTGAAGCCGATGCCGAAGCAGGGCTTGGACACCGGCATTGTAATGGTCTTTTCGGCAGCGGCCAGCGTCATGGGTTCCTCTGTCCAGAGCCGCTGCACCCGCTCCACCGGGCGTGCTTCCATCAGGCCGTGGCGCGCACAGGCCGCCAGGATCTGTTCCATGCTGGTGCTGCCTGCGGCGGCCAGCACCATGTTGTTGGGGGCATAGAACGCCTTGCAGCAGTCGTACAGCATCTCCGGCGTGATCTCTGCAATGCTTTCCACCGTGCCCGCAATGTCGCTGCGGATGGGGTGGCTGTGATACAGGCACTCGCACAGGCCGGTGATGAGCCGCCAGTCGGCGCTGTCATCATACATTTTGATCTCCTGCCCGATGATGCCCTGCTCCTTGGCGATGGTCTGCTCAGTAAAGTAGGGACGGCCCACCATGCCCAGCAGCACATCCAGGCTTTCGTCCAGCTGCTCGGTGGCGGTAAACAGGTAACAGGTGCGGTCAAAGCTGGTAAAGGCATTGGCGTTGGCACCGGTCTTGGCGAACTTTGCAAAGGCATCGCCGTCCTCATCCTCAAACATCTTGTGTTCCAGAAAATGCGCCACCCCGGCGGGCAGGTGCACTTCCCTGCCGTCCACCCGGAAATCCCGGTCGATGGAGCCAAAGCGGGTGGCATAGATGACATGAGTGCCGGAATAGCCCGGCATGGGCCGCACCAGCACCGTCAGGCCCGAGGGCAGCACCTTCCACTCATCGGCGGCAGCCTCGGTCAGGGCACGATTCGTGTTCTGTTCAGGCATGGGCGCTCTCCTCCTCTCGGGTCAGAAGATAGCTGACTGAAAGGGTCAGCTGCCGCAGGACGGTGCGGACATCCTCCTCGGTCACAGCCTGCAGGGCCGCGCGGGCATCGTCCGGGGTCTGCACCGGGCCGCCCCGCAGCACCTCCATGTAATACCAGGTCTCAATGCCGCCCAGCGTATCCTCAATGCCCGCCATCCCGCTCAGCAGGGAGCGGCGGCAGTCCTCAAGCTCCTCAGCCGTGATGGGGCCGCTGCGCAGGTCATCCAGCTCCTTCAGGATCGCTTTTTCGGCCCGGGCCGCGTCGGCGTGCTCCACGCCGCTGTTCACAGCCATGCTTCCGGTAAAGCTCTGGAAGCTGGACGAGCAGTAATAGCACAGATGATCCCGTTCCCGCACGTTCAGGAACAGGCGGCTGGTCACACTGCCGCCATACAGCGCCATGGCAAGCCGCACCGCCGCCATCTGGTCGGGGCGCATGGGCACGCCCAGCGTGAACAGCATGCAGAGCTTGGCCTGCACTGTGTCAAAGCATTCCACCCTGCGCACGGCATCCTGCCGGGGCATGGCAAGGTTCTCGCACAATGGTAGCGGGGCCCGCCCGATGTGGGAAAGCTCTTCCAGCAGGGCCTGCTTCACCTGCTCGGTCTCCGCTTCCCCGCAGCCCAGCACCAGCAGCTCGATGCTGGCGGTGCGGAGCATCTCACGGTAAGCCTCTGTCAGCGTCTCCGGGGTCAGGCCGTCCACCTCGTCCAGATAGCCCTCCTGCCGGATACCGGCGGGGCTGCTCCCAAAGAACTCCCGGTTGGCCTGCCGCTGGCAGTAGATGCGCTTTTCGTTGATCTCATCCTCCAGCGCCTTTTTCAGCATCTGCTTTTCGATGGCGACCGCCTCCGGGTCAAACACACCGCCCACAAAATAGGGATGGAACGCTGTGCCCAGCGCCAGCGCGGCATACTCCCGGGTCAGGGCCTCGCCCTCCAGTGCAAAGCGGTCCTTGATGCCGGTCACACTGACGCAGAGGTTGTGGTTTGCACCCAGCGGGCGGGCATCCACGGTCAGGTCCGCGCCGTACAGCCGGGCAAGCTTTTTGGTCATCTGGGTCATATCCGGGCAATCCGCATAGCCCCGCTCCATCAACAGAGGCAGCAGAGCGTGAGCGGTTGCCGTCTCCCGCCGTGCCGGAAACGCAAAGTGGATGCTGATCCGGCAGCGGTTGAATTTCTGCGCCGGGTCCCAGGAAAGATGGACCCCG
Source organism: Faecalibacterium sp. Marseille-Q4137 (assembly GCF_017377535.1). Lineage (NCBI taxonomy): Bacteria > Bacillati > Bacillota > Clostridia > Eubacteriales > Oscillospiraceae > Faecalibacterium > Faecalibacterium sp. Marseille-Q4137. The sequence goes on along the minus strand of NZ_JAFREK010000040.1, from coordinate 14,538 downwards.
GGCGCGATCTCGGTTCGTCTCAACAGTCGTTCTCCTTTTTTGTTACAGCTTTGTGCGCTCCAGCGCAAGGAACTCCTCCAGCGAGAGTCCGGACGCGCGGATGGCGAGGGCATTTTCCACCCCCACATAGCGCCAGTGCCAGGGCTCGTATACCATGCCGGTGGCGGCCTGCCGCTCCTCCGGCCAGCGGAGGACAAAACCATACTCCGCAGCGTAGGCGGTCAGCCACTCGTAGGCGCGAGTATCGGCAAAGCAGGTGGTCTTTTCAGTGCAGTCCGGGCTGAGAATGTCCGCCGCATAGCCGGTGGCCTGCTCGCTGGCATTGGCCGGAGGGCAGACGCTGGCGGCATAGGCCGCTGCCTCCTCTTCGGAGAGCCCCTTTTCCAGATACACCTGCTTCCGGGCATCAAAGGCCGCTTCCCGTGCGGAAACATCCTGATAGCCCGTCACCAGTTCCAGCGTGATGCCGTCTGCCGCCGCAGCTGCCGCCATGGCGCGGTACTGCTCTGCGGCTTCCGCTTCCAGCTGCTGGCCCGTGGCATCATCCGCCGCCGCAAGGGCCGGGGCAGGCTCTGCGTCCAGCGGCAGATTCCCGTTCACCAGCACCAGCCGGGCATCGGCAAGGTTCAGCTGGTATTCGGTGCCATCGTAATTTCTGGCCACAAAGGCCTCCGGCCCCGCGATCAGGGCGTGGGCCTTGGGCAGCAGCCATAAAATGCCGCTGGTCATCAGGGCAACAGCCGCGCCGCAGGCCGCCAGAAACACGGCCCAGTTCCGTGCCAGACGCAGGCAGCGCCGGATCCTCCACTCCCGCCGGGTCATCCGCCGCCGGGGCGCTTGCTTGTTTTGGTTCATCGATATCGGTTCCCTTCTCACATCATTTCGCAATGCACAGCCGCACAATTACATTATTTTATTATACACTTCTTTCGCCGAGGTGTAAACGGAAAGGGATGTTAAAAAATTGTGTCTTTCAAAAAAGGGAGTTCCGTTACGGACGAACGTCCGAACAGAACTCCCTTTGGGGTTTATAAAAATCCCGCGTTAAAGCGCTTTCCTCAATTCAGAATTTTCCCGCCAATGGAGAGGGTGACCGGCTACCGTGGCAGAGGGCTCGTTCAGGACAGCTTGATCTTCAGATCTGCCAGCAGATTCACGGCCTCCGGCAGCGAAAATTTTGCATCTTTCAGCGGAAAAGATACCAGGAAACAAAAATGGCCCCGGAGGGCTTGTTGCAGCTCTCCGGGGCCACTTTATGTGCGTGTGTGACTTGGCGCACACGACCGGCGTTTTACTCGATCTCGATCAGGTTCGGGTTCTCAGGCAAAGCCTTCGTCTGCTGAGGAGCAGGCAGCTCGATGTGCAGGACACCATCCTCGAACTTTGCGTGGATGTCTTCCTTCTTCACATCGCCCACGTAGAAACTGCGTGCGCAGGTGCCGGAGAAGGTCTCGCGCCGCACATAGCGACCCTTCTGATCCTTTTCGTCATTGCTGTGGCTGCGCACTGCCTGAATGGTCAGGTAGCCGTCGTTCAGATCCATCTGAACGTCTTCCTTCTTGCAGCCCGGCAGATCAACCGCTACTTCGTAGCCGTTGTCCGTCTGTTTGACATCGGTCTTCATCATGTTTGCACCGCGCTTACCAAAGGTATCACGAGCCTCACGGTTCATCATACGTTCCAGTGCAGCGTCATTCCAGAACGGATCGAAGAAATCATCGAACAGGTTTTCATGGAAAACAGTCGGCATAAGCATAAATCATTCCTCCAATCCCGGCGTTCGGGTCGGGGCAAAAAATCTGAAGCGTCCACTCGGAAAGGCTTTCCGGGGAGCCTTGCGGCTCTCCTTTTGCCCTTCCTCCTGAGCACGCCACTGTTATAGCACCATGCGTTAGCAGTGTCAATAGTGGAGCGCTAATATTCATGAAAAAATAACACTTTTGCAACAATTTCTTGGTTCTGGCTCTCTCCGCTTTCCCCTTTGGGGCGGGCTGCCACGCCTTTTTTCGTTGCCGCCTGATTTGGCACTTTTCAACGGTCCCGTTCCGTGTTACAATAAGAAAAAACGAAACCGGGTGATTTTTTTGGAATTTTATGGTACCATCGGCCCCGCCTGTGCCCAGCTGGAGACCTTGCAGCGCATGGTGGAAGCTGGCATGACGGGCATCCGCATGAACCTTTCCCACGGGCCCCTTTCGGCCCACAAAGACTGGCTGGATATCATCCACGCCGTGGGCATCCCCCAGCTGCTCATCGACCTGCAGGGGCCGGAGCTGCGCATTGGCACGCTGCCCCAGCCCCTTGTGCTGGAACCGGGCCAGAGCCTCCGGCTGGGGCAAGGAGGTGTCCCCTGCCCGGCGGCGCTGGTGCATGCAGCCCGGCCGGGCCAGAACCTCCTGCTGGACGACGGCAGGCTCCTTGTGCAGGTGGCCGAAGCCGATGGCGCTGCCCTGCAGTGTACTGTGATACGGGGCGGCACCCTGCAAAGCCGCAAAAGCCTTGCGGCACCGGGGCTGACGGTGGCCTCCCCCACGTTGACGGAGGAGGACCTGCAAAACCTGCAGCTGGCGGGAGCCTGCGGCGTTACCGGGGTGATGCTGCCCTTCGTGCGGGGGGCTGAGGACATCCGCACCCTGCGCCGGGCGCTGGAACAGGCCGGGGCCGGGCAGATCCGCATTTTTGCCAAGATCGAGAGCCTTGCGGGGGTACAGGCCCTGCCGGAGTTCCTGCCCCTTGTGGATGAAGTGGTCATTGCCCGCGGGGACCTTGGCAACGCCATGCCCCTGTGGGAGCTGCCCCGGTGCCAGAAACAGCTTTCGGCAGTCTGCCGGTCTGCCGGGGTGCCCTTTATGGTGGTGACCCAGATGCTGGACAGTATGTGCAGCCGGGCGGTCCCCACCCGCGCCGAGGTCAGCGACATCTATAACGCCGTGGCAGACGGCGCTTCCAGCGTGATGCTCACCGGGGAGACCGCCGCCGGGCAGTACCCGGTGGAGGCCATGGAGTATCTTGTGCGCACTGCCCGCACCGCCTTGGAATAACCCAAAGTCAAAGACACTCGGTCGATCTGTGTTGCCGCATTTAGTCCAGAATTTTTCCGTCAATGGAAATGGTGACCACCTGCCACGGAATGAACTTTCCGCTGGCTTGAAGTGCCTTTTTCGCTGCCATCTCCAAGCCGCCGCAGCAGGGCACCTCCATGCGGAGGATGGTCACGCTCTGGATGTCGTTGCTGCGCAGGATCTCGGTGAGCTTTTCGCTGTAATCCACAGCGTCCAGCTTCGGGCAGCCGATGAGAGTCACTTTGCCGCGCATAAACTCCTGATGGAAATTGGCGTAGGCGTATGCCGTGCAGTCCGCTGCAATCAGTAGCTTTGCGCCCTCAAAGTAGGGCGCATGGATGGGTGCCAGCTTGATCTGCACCGGCCAGTTGCGGAGGCGGGAGACCGGCTGCACGGGGGCAGAAGCTGCGCTTTCGGCGGCCTCCGGCTGTTCCAGCATCCGCATCCGGGAGCCGGGGCAGCCGCCCTCGTGGAGGTGCTTCATCTTCTCCTGCAATTCCTTCTTCTTTTTGTTTTCCTGCACCGCCGCCTCGTCGTAGGCAGGGGCTTCCCGCTCTTCAAAGGTAATGGCTCCGGTGGGACAGCCCGGCAGGCAGTCGCCAAAGCCATCGCAGAAATTCTCCCGCACCAGCTTTGCTTTGCCGTTGATAATATCAATGGCTCCCTCGTGGCAGGCGGTTGCGCACAAACCGCAGCCGTTGCATTTTTCTTCGTCAATATGGATGATCTTCCGAATCATATCGATACTCTCCTGTTGTGGGTGTTTTTTGCATTTGCATCTTTATTATAGTATACTAAAGACAACTTGTATGTTTGAATTCCAACAAGGAGGGCTTTTATGCAAAAATATCTGCCTGTTCTGCGGAACTGCCCCTTTTTTACCGGGCTTACCGACGATGAGATCCTGTCCATCCTGCACTGTGTCAGTGCAGCGAAGATCACCCGGCCCCGGGGCTCCTACATTTTCCGTGCCGGAGATTCCACGGAGGTCATGGGGCTTATGTTGTCCGGCTCCACCCTTGTGATACAGGAGGATCTTTGGGGACACCGCAATATCCTGTCCAAGTGCAATACCGGAGACTTTTTCGGGGAGCCTTACGCCGCCACCCCCGGTGCCATCCTGAACATCAGCGTGGTAGCAGAGGAGGATTGCGAAATTCTGCTGTTGAACGTCAAGCGGCTGCTCACCTCCTGCCCCACCGCCTGCGACCATCACCAGAAACTCATCCGCAATCTGGTCAGCGTTCTGGCAAACAAAATACTGCTTTTTAACGATAAGATCACCCATGTCAGCAAGCGAACCACCCGGGAAAAGCTGCTGTCCTACCTGTCTGCCGAATCCATCCGGCAGTCCTCCCTTTCCTTTGACATTCCCTTTGACCGTCAACAGCTGGCGGATTTTCTCTGCGTGGAGCGTGCCGCCATGTCGGTGGAGCTTTCCAAGCTGCAAAGGGAAGGGCTGCTGGTCACCAAGCGGAACCATTTTGAGCTGTTGACCCGTTGACCGCTCCATGCGCCGCCCGCAGGCGGCACCCTTTATTCTCCCGGTGATTCTTGAAGCCAGCCTTTGCGCAGCTGTTCCAATGCGTGGGTCTCGAGCCTTGAGACATAACTTCTGCTGATCTGGAGCAGCTGTGCCGTTTCCAGCTGGGTCAGGGGCGGCTGACCCGCCAGCCCGTACCGCAGCAGGATCAGCTTGCGCTCCCGGGCGGGATGTCTTTCAATATGACTGCTATGATAGCATGAATCCTGTGCTCTTATCAGAAAAACAAGGAACCACCATCCTGCTCCAACTGCACGTCTCCATTCAGCAAAACGGAGAGCGGCTTTTATACCGTTCTCCTCTATTTGTTCTTATTTTATCTGCGGTGTATCCTTTCGCTGCCGAGTGGATCTCAGATATTCCAGCAGCGTCCGGCTCACCACCGAGCTGGCAGTTTTGGAAAACGCCAGCCCCAATGTCCGGCAGCAGGCAGGCTCCAGCGGGCGGGACACCACACCGGGGCAGCCAAATGCCTGCATCACCAGCTCCTGTGAGATGGTCACGCCCAGCCCGCTGCGCACGAACGCCATGATGAGGGTATCGTCCCGGAAGCTGTAAGAAATATTCGGCTTCACCGGGCATTTGAGCATCAGGTGCTGGATGTCATTATCACAGCCGGGCGTTTCAATGATGAGCGGATACTGAAACAGCTGCGACAGCGTTACGCTGGGTCGTGCAGCCAGTGGATGCCCCTCCGGGAACACGGCACACAACGGGTCGTCCCAGAGCGGGTAGAATTTCAGGTCGTCTGCCACAATGGATGAGAGGAAACCGCAATCCACCTGCCCATGGATGATCCATTCCCGGATCTCATCATAGTTGCCGTCCAGGATCTCTATACTCACCTTCGGGTAGTTCTCCTTGAAATAGTGCACCACTTCCGGCATCCAGAGCGTTGTGATGCTGGAAAAGCTGCCCACCCGCAGCTTGCCCTCCACCTTGTGGTTGATATTGAACGCCGCCTGCCGCAGCCGGTTCTTCTGGTTGGCCAGTTCCCGGACGTAGGGCAAAAGACGTGTCCCGTTGTCGGTCAGGGTCACGCCTCGGTTGATGCGGGCGAACAGCTTCACGCCCAGTTCTTCTTCCAACCCCGCCATCATCTGGCTGATGCCGGATTGGGTATAGTTCAGTGCCTCCGCTGCTTTGGAAAAACTGCCCGTTTCGCACACTTTCAAGAATATCTCGTATCGGTCTTTCTGTTCCCGCATCTCAAGCGCTCCATAAGTAAAATTTATAGGTCATAGTAATTTTATTCGGTTTACTGATATGATACTCCATGTTATCCTATATTACAATAGGAAATACGGATAGGAGTTTCAGAATCATGGAAAAGAAAGCAAGCAGTTTCTCCGGACAAATCGGATTTGTCCTTGCTGCCGCCGGAAGTGCGGTGGGTGTCGGCAACCTGTGGCGGTTCCCGTACCTTGCCGCAAAAGATGGCGGCGGTTTGTTTTTGCTGGTGTATCTGGTGCTGGTGCTGACCTTCGGTTTCACGCTGCTCACCTCGGATATCGCCATTGGCCGCCGCACCAAGCAGAGTGCCATCCGCGCCTACGAGAGCATGCGCCCCAAGTGGAAATTCCTCGGCATCCTGACCTTTCTGGTGCCAGTTCTGATTATGACCTACTATGCCGTCATCGGCGGGTGGGTCACGAAATATGCGGCAGTCTACCTGACCGGACAGTCTGCTGCCGCTGCTGAGGACGGTTATTTTACCAGCTTCATCACCTCGCCGGTCTCCCCTGTGGTGTTCGCTCTGCTGTTCATGGGCGTGACTGCTTTCATCGTGTACAACGGCGTGGAGGGAGGCATTGAGCGGGTGTCCCGCTACATGATGCCCATTCTGCTGGTACTGGTGGTGGTGATTGCGGGTTACGCCCTCACCCTGCGCCACGAGGACGCCTCCGGCCAGATGCGCACCGGTCTGGAGGGTCTGCGTTACTACCTGACCCCGCACATGGAAGGGCTGACCGTCAGCCGCTTTTTGCAGATTTTGCTGGATGCCATGAGCCAGCTGTTCTTCTCCCTCAGCGTGTCCATGGGCATTATGATCACCTACGGTTCCTACGTCAAACCGGAAGTAGACCTGAACAAAGCGGTGAATCAGATTGAGATCTTCGATACCGGCGTAGCCCTGCTGGCCGGTGCCATGATCATCCCCGCCGTGTATGTTTTCTCTGGCACCGAGGGCATGAGCGCAGGCCCCAGCCTGATGTTCGTCTCGCTGCCCAAGGTATTCAACGCCATGGGCAAGGCGGGCGTGTTCGTGGGCATCCTGTTCTTTGTCACTGCCATTTTTGCCACCCTGACCTCCTGCATCTCGGTGCTGGAATCCATCACCGCCAACTGCATGGAGATCTTCCACTCGGGCCGCAAAAAGACGGTGCTTGTGCTGGCGGTCATCTATCTGGCCGCTTCCGCCATCATTGCGCTGGGTTACAGCATCTTCTATTTTGAAGTACAGCTCCCCAACGGATCGGTGGGTCAGCTGTTGGATATCATGGACTATGTCAGCAACAGTGTTATGATGCCTTTCATTGCCCTGCTGTCCACCATCCTGATTGGCTGGGTCATGACACCGGATTATGTCATTGACGAGATGCAGCGCAACGGCGAGACCTTCCGCCGCAAGAAACTCTACCGGGTGATGATCCGATACGTTGCTCCGGTGATGATGCTGGTGCTGTTTTTGCAGTCCACCGGGATCCTTGCTTAAGCCGAAAAGCCCCCGTTGGCTTTTGGGAAACCGGACGAGCAGAATCTGTAAACAATGTGTCAGTGCCCTATAACAGCCTGATCGTGGATCTGATCCACGCCATTGAGGGTGCGTATAAGTATCGGAAAGACTGATGATACCAGTTTTATCGGATGGTTCTGCGGAGCCATCCGTTTTTTCTTATTCAGATCGCATTTTTTCTGTTTTCTCTTGACGATGCCCCGCCAATGGAGTAGGATGGTGCTGCAAAAACGAATTGCAAAAGAGGAGATCCAAATGCAAATCAGCCTTTTATTGATGCAGCAGATCGCGCAGCTATTTCTGATTCTGCTGATGGGATATGCCGTTGTAAAAACCGGCTTGTTGAAGGCATTGGACAGTAAGGTGCTGTCTGTGGTCTTTGTCTATCTGGTCATGCCCTGTGTCGTTCTGAACGCCTTTCAGATCAAGGATACACCGGAGATCCGCACCGGGCTGCTTTATTCCATGGGCATCGCCGTTGGAATGCACGTTGTATTTCTGCTTCTGAATGCGCTGTTCCGCAAAGCTCTCAAGCTGGACGCCGTGGAGCAGGTCAATATCATTTACAGCAATGCCGCCGCGCTGGTCATTCCTATTGTACAGGCCCTGCTGGGGGAGGAATATGTTGTCTACTCCTGCGCCTTTGTCATTGTACAGCTGGTGCTGCTCTGGACCCATGCCAGTGCCTGCTTGCAGGGGTCTGGCCGGCTGGAATGGCGCAAGCTCCTTACCAATGTCAATCTGATCGCCATTGCAGCCGGTGCTCTGCTGTACCTGCTGCACATCTCGCTGCCTGCCCCGATCACCAGCACACTGAGCAGTGTCGGCAATATGATCGGCCCCATGGGAATGCTGCTGGCAGGCATGGCCATTGCGGAAGTGCCCCTGAAAAAGGTTTTCTGCACCCCGCGCAACTATCTACCGGTATTTCTGCGTCTGCTGGGTGTTCCGCTGGTCATCGTTCTGCTGCTTTGGGTAGTTCACGCATCCCTTTGGATCCCGGACGGCAAGCCCATCCTGATGACGGTTTACCTTTCTGCCATTACCCCCGCCTGTGCAACGGTCACCTCCATGGCACAGCTCTATGACCGGGATGCTTCTCATTCCAGCGCGATCTATGTCCTGAGCACGCTGCTTTCCATCCTGACCATGCCGCTGATGATCGGGTTGTTTGAACTGTTGCTCTGAAATACGAAAAAAGGCCGTCCGGCACCGTAGCAGGGCAGCCTTTACAACTACAAGGATGTGTCTCTATGAAACTACTCAAACAATTCATTCAGCAGGAAACGGTCCTCACCGCAGCCGCTGTGCTGGCCGTCGTCTCCGCCTTCTTTGTTCCGCCGGATGTGCAGTATCTCGGCTACATCGACCTGCGCACGCTGGCGATCCTGTTTTCCCTGATGACGGTCATGGCCGGACTGCGGCGGCAGGGCTTTTTTGATGGACTGGGCCGGGCATTGCTGTCCCGCACCCACAGCACCTTTCAGCTGACACTGGTACTGGTCGGGCTGTGCTTTTTTGGAAGCATGTTCATCACCAACGATGTTTCCCTGCTGACCTTCGTTCCCTTTACGTTCGTGGTCCTGAGCCGTCTGGGAGCGGATGTCCGCCGTTCCCTTCTGGTCCCGGTGGTCTGTATGCAGACCATTGCAGCAAACCTTGGCAGTATGCTGACCCCCATCGGCAACCCGCAGAACCTCTATCTTTACGGAAAAAGCGGCATGAGCATCGGGGGCTTCGTTCTTCTTATGCTGCCCTACACCCTAGTCTCTCTGCTCCTGCTGCTGGCTTGGGCAGCGCTGGTCTGCCGGAAAGCCTCTGCCGCCCTCTCCGTGGATGAGCTTGTTTCTTCCTCTGCGTCTCAGGGGGATCAGAAGATCATCCTGCTGTATCTGGTTCTGTTTGCCGTTTGCCTGCTGTCCGTGATCCGGGTGCTGCCCTATGGCATCGCCTTTGCCGCTGTACTCGTCTGCGTTCTTTTTGCAGACCCGCACACCTTACGGGCAGTGGACTATTCCCTGCTTTTGACCTTTGTGGCTTTTTTCATCTTCATTGGCAATCTGGGGCGCATTCCGGCCTTTTCTGGCTGGCTGCAGGAGTTTCTGACCGGTCGGGAAGTGCTGGTGGCGGTCCTTGCTTCGCAGGTCACCAGTAATGTTCCCGCCGCCCTGCTGCTGTCCGGGTTCACGGCAGAGACACAAGCCCTCATCATCGGCACCAATCTGGGAGGTCTTGGCACTTTGATCGCATCCATGGCCAGCCTTATCTCCTACCGGCAGATTGCACGGGAGCTGCCACAGGGGAAGAAGCAGTATTTCGGGCTGTTCACCCTGTCCAACCTGATTTTCCTTGCGATCCTGCTGGGTGTGTGGTTTTTGCTCCGCTGAGCGTGGCAGATGACTTATGGATTTTCTATACCCTTTTTGTACCCGCAGTCGCAGTAGGGTCCGCCGGAGGCAAGGGTGTACTGCCGCACAAAGTTCGTCACACCGCCTGCTTCGCTCATGGTGTAGTCCAGACGGCACAGGGCGGGGGCCAGGTCGTACAGACCCAGCTCCTTCATCAGCACACACATCCCAAAGGGCATCCCTGCGTATTTCATTGTCTGTCTCCAAATCCGATCTTCACGATCTGCATTTGCATCCCGTTGTCCCCGACCCTTGCAAGAAACCGGAAAAAGCCGCTGACAGAAGGATCTTTCAAATCGTTGTACCCCAGCATATAGCCCCGGCTGGACACTTGCAAACGGCTGTCCCATGGGGAAAGCTCACTTTTCGCATCCGAAACCGCGAAATATGCTCCCACATCCTTGATTTTCGCCGTCCTGAGCCACGTTTTGGCGATCATCTTCACCGCCGTACGGTTGGCAGCATCAAAGACCAGCACTCCGCCGGGGAAAGCCTCCGCCATCCCCTGCACCAGATCCCGGACCTGCTGGGTCAGGAAGTAATAGAACACCCCGGAGGCAAAGAACACCGCCCCGCCGGAGGCATCGATCTTGTCAAACCATGCGGGGTCTTTCAGGTCACAGGGGATGTTTTGCTCCCGCTCCCCGGCGGGCAGCAGCTGCTGCCGCAAGGCGATCACATCCGGGAAATCCAGATTGTAGATCTTGCATCTGCCGTTGTCGCAGGCTCTGCCGGTGTTATCCAGCCCGCAGCCCAGATTGACCACTGCCGCACAGGGGTGGTTTTTCAGGTACGCCCGCACCTCATAGGCAAGGTCATTCTGCCGCATGGCCACCTCCAGCGCACCGAAACGCTGCATCAGGCTGCGAGAATTTTTCTCTGCCTCTGAAAAGTCGTAGTCGATTTCATCGATCAGGCGCACCGCTGTTTCGTCCCGATAAAGGTTTGGATACAGCTCTGTGCACAGCTTCCGGGAATACAGTGGGAGAATCAGCGTCTCCTGCACGGTGTTTTTCTCGATTTTGTATTTCATAGGTTCCTTCCTGTTCTCCTCATTCTGCTTTCCGGCAGGCAAACCATGCCATGCTCTTCACTGTTCCAAGTGTTACGGTTGCACTACTTCACCGCTTTTGCGCCGTAACGCACAGCCAGCCCTTTTTATTTTTGTGACTTTGGATCTGACAGAATCCTGCTTGTTCCAGATACTCTTTCAGTGCAGTATCCGTATAGATGGTCATCCCATTGATAATTTGTGTCCATCTGTCGTCTTTTGTTGTTTCGCCGTTCGCTTCGTTACAGATGAAAAAGACCCCGCCTGGCTTCAGCACTCGATAAACCTCTCTGAAATTCTGTGCAAGCTCCGGCCAGAAGTAGACTGTTTCAAAAGCGGTCACCACATCAAACTGCTCCGCTTCAAACGGCAGCTCTGCCACACTTGCCTGTTGCACGGTACACCGTCCTGCCGCAATGGCTCTGGCATTGACTTTTCGCGCTTTTTCCACGCTGACGGCTGAGTAGTCGATGCCCTGCACCTTGCCGTTGGGGCACAGTTTTAACAGCGTTTTCATGTTCGCTCCACCGCCGCAGCCGCAGTCCAGCACCATAGCATCCGGGGCAGGCTGCAAAAAACGCAGCCCCCACGCTGCCATTGCGCTGTGGCCAAAGTTCATCATGGAAACCATGATCTTCCCGCCAAGACCTACGGGCTTGCGGGTGTTTTCAAAAAAGGACATAACACCACTCTCTTTCTATTTACAGTTCACAATGCAATGCTTTTCACGCAGTTCCTTGCGCTGTAGTTAGGTAAAGCTAACTTTTTTATTCTATAAAAAGCCGCATCTCAGCGGCCCTTCTGCTAAAATAATACGCCCTGCCGTCTCCTCTGTCAAGAAGTTTATGCATTTTCGGAGATTCCAAAAGAGATTTCGTTTTCAAGACCCCCAGCCGTCACCCCAGTGCCACATCCAGCACCATCATCACGCTGAAGCCCACCGCGAAAAATACCGTGCCAACGTTGGAGTGTTGTCCCTGCGACATTTCCGGGATCAGTTCCTCCACCACCACATACAGCATGGCTCCGGCGGCAAAGCTGAGCAGATAGGGCAACGCGGGCACCACGATGCCTGCCGCCAGAATCGTCAGCACTGCCCCGATGGGCTCTACGAGGCCGGACAGCACGCCGCCCCAGAACGCCCGGCCTTTTTTCATTCCTTCCGCCCGCAGGGGCATGGAGATGATGGCCCCCTCCGGGAAGTTCTGGATGGCTATGCCAAGGGAAAGTGCCAGCGCCCCGGCGGCGGTGATCTGAGCAGTTCCGGCAAGATACCCGGCGTAGACCACGCCCACTGCCATACCCTCCGGGATGTTGTGCAGCGTCACCGCCAGAACCATCATGGTGGTGCGCTGGAGCTGGCTTTTTGGCCCTTCGGCCTGCAAACTGTTCTGGTGCAGATGCGGGATGAGATGGTCCAGCAGCAGCAAAAACAAGATACCCAGCCAGAAACCCACCACTGCCGGGAAAAACGCCAGTCCGCCCAGATCCGCGGCCTGCTCCATGGCCGGGATCAGCAAGCTCCATACCGATGCCGCCACCATCACTCCGGCGGCAAAGCCGGTGAGGGCGCGCTGGATGCCGTCACGCAGAGAGTTTTTCAAAAAGAACACACAGCCCGCCCCAAGACTTGTGCCCAGAAAGGGGATCAATATCCCCCAGAATGCATCTTGTATCATGTAGTACCTCCTTACGGTTAAATATAACTAACTGCACAAGCAGTATACTGCGCTCCGGCAAAAAGGTCAAGGGCTTTGCGGTATAGAGGATGCAGATCGTTTCCTGCATCGAAAAATTCACCTCTGCAAACTTGCCGGTTTCTACTTGACAACGCCCGGTGGGAGTGCTATTTTTACTTCATGAATTTGTTTTGCCTAACCATCTGAGGCGCTTTGCCTCTGCATTTTTTTGCATCAATTGTTAGGTAAAGCTAACTGTTTTTTCAAAACTGAGATAGAGGTGTGTTACCATGAGATTGAAAAAAGTATTTGCAGGTGCACTTGCGGCCGCTATGCTGGTATGCGCTGTGGCAGTCCCGGCCTTCGCTGCGGAAGAGGTGGAACAGGAAAACTGCCTGACCTCCAGCTATGTCCAGATGAACATCCCCTACGCCGACTTCTACAAGGCTGCCGGTGTGGACAACGCATCTGAGATCGACGCTGTGACCAGCGCCACCAAGAACAAGACCCGTTCAGGCAAGCTTGCCGCCGGTTCCTACCATGTCAACGCCGACGGCACCGACATCACCGGTGTTTCCTTCCCGGTCAAGGTACTGACCCCGTGGGCGCTGGAGAACGCAAAGCAGGTCACCGATGCCGACAGCTACGACATTACCGTTACCCTGAAGGGCAAGGAATCCACCACCACCTACACCGGCGCAGATGCCCTGTTTGAGAACGAGAGCTACGCTTACTACAAGCTCAGTGAGACCCCTGCCTACTACATCACCGCATGGTATAACCTGCTGAGCGGCAAGTGGGAGTTTGGCAAGGTCAACGCCACCGAGACCACCGTAGAGGGCGCCACTGTGGAGCTGAATACCAACGGTCACCACACCACCTACGAAATGAAGATCTCCGGTTTTGATCTGGACTACAAGGCCAACAAGGTCTACGGCGTAGTTCTGACCACCGCCGATGGCAGTGAGTACGGCCTGCATCATGTGACCAACATCTGGCATGGTACCAAGCTGGGCTTCAATGCCGATGATCCTTACTTTGCATCCATCATCGGCAAGACGATTACTCAGATCACCTTCTACGCCGCCGACGGCGTGTATGTCCTGCCGGTCAATGTGGCGCTGTGAATACACGGAAAACTGCCTGATTTATTGTAAAATATAACACAAAAGGGTCCATCCAACTGCGGGATGGACCCTTTTTATTCGCCTTCCGGTTCTTTGCAGACATCCACCCAGCCCTCGGCTCCGGCGGCTGCTTCCAGCTCCTGCAAGGTCAACTTGACGGCGGTGTGACCATTGCCCGCTGCCGGGTAGACGGTATCAAACTTGCGCAGGCTCTCATCCAGATAGACCGCCACGCCCTCGTTCACTCCAAAGGGGCACACACCGTCGGGTGCATGACCCACATAGGCCTCCACCTCATCGTAGGGGATCATTTTGGCCTTGATGTGGAACAGGCTCTTGTACTTGTGGTTGTCCAGCTTTGCCGTGCCCTCGGTGACGATGAGCACCGGCTTTTCGCCCTGCAGAACCGACAGCGTTTTGGCGATGCTGGCAGGCATGAAATCATTGAACGGTATCGCCCCGGCGAAGACGACCCCCATTTGAAAGTGTTGCAAGCCGCCCATATCAGTGATGATGAATATTTCAGCCACATGGTTCTGGATGACCTCAGCCTCATTATCCGGGATATTCGAGAAGCCCATAAAAAGGACAGTGAGAGTACACCCCAGACCGCTGTTGCATGGTTTGTTGGCTTCCATGTAGCAGCGGTTCGTGCTGTGGTTATTCAGTTGATATTGTATAAAGCGATAAACTGTAAGCTATCAATCGCCACTTAGGCGTGTTTTCCCAATAACAATGTAAAACAACGGTATCATTATAATCATTGCTACTATGATATGTACATATATGAAACTTTGTGTTCCTGTAACAAGAAACAAACTTGTTATTGTATAATTCCATAACCAATGAAATCCTGTGGGCATCCAAATACTCTTTGTAGTGTAAAACATTTCATTGGCAAATATTCCATATAGAAAAGGAAAAATAAACA